>JBQCJQ010000543.1:0-6214 GCA_051952615.1 Humibacter sp. | reverse complement strand
GCGGACAAGGCGCTCGTGCTCGGCGCGACCGACGACGAGTTCTCCATGGTGATGGATGCCGCGAAGGACAAGCTGCGCTGGGTTCCTTCGAGGTATCTGCTCGGCAAGCTCGGGCTGCGGGGCGAAGCCCGAACCGCCTATCTCGCGGCGAATCGCGACGTGGTGAAGAGCGGCACGGCGGCCGTCCTCGGCCGATACCTGAGCGACCGAACGTTCCGCACCTACGCCCTGCGGGTCGCCGAGGCGCGCGGGACCGCGCCGACCTGGCTCTACCGGTTCTCATGGCGGTCGCCGAACTACGGCATGGCCGTGCACTGCAGCGACGTTCCGTTCTTCTTCGACTGCCTTGAAGCGGAGAGGGTCGACGCGATCGCCGGTGGCCGGCCGCCGCAGGCGCTCGCCGACGACATCCACGGCGCGGCCGTCGGCTTCGTCCGGGACGGCGACCCCGCGTGGCCGCGGCATTCGGCGCGCGGCGAGATCCGCGTCTTCGATACGCCGTCGACGGTCGTCACGGACGGCTACGCAGAGGTGCGACCGCTGCTGGCGGGCTAGTCGTTCCCTCCTCACGGCCGAGGTCGTGGCCGCTTCGCATGGTCTAGGCAGTCGCGGCGATGGCCGCGGCCGTCTCGTCTGGGCGCGACCACATCGGCCAGTGTCCCGTCGGGACGTCGACGAACTCGACCGACTCGAAGCGGGTCAGTTCGACGAACCACGGATGCCCGGCATCCGTCATCGCTCGCACCTGCTCTGCGGGAAACGACGAGCAGATCAACGTCACGGGTATCGCGTGGCGGCGATCATCGCTGAGGTGGAGCGGCTCGCGTGCCGGGCCTGCCGGATGCGAAACCGCGCGCAGGCGGAATCGCTCGAGCGCGGCGTCGTCCAGGTCGCGGAGGCTCGAGCCGTTCGCTTCCAGCTCGTCCCACGATGGAAGCGGAAGCTCGGTCACCTCCTCGCCGAGGCCCGGGGAGCCGATGTGGCCGTCCGCGGCCGGTCCGCTGTCGACGAAGACCAGACCGGTGATGGACTCGGGAACGGCCTCCGCCGCCCCGGTGATCACCTCACCGGCACCGCTGTGCCCCACCAGCACGACGGACGAGCCGGCGGCACGGACCGCGTCGACCACCGCGCCGACGTGATCCGCGAGAGTCACGCTCGAACGATCCGCCTCGGCGGACTCGAGGCCGGGAAGCGTCACGGGGACGACGCGCAAGCCGCGTGTTCGCAGCCCGTCGGCAACGGCATCCCATGCCCACGCGCCGAGCCAATATCCGGGGACGAGGACGATGGTCGGAGTCTCGGTCATGCCGGGATTGTGCCTCGCACCACCGACACTCCCGCGGCGGTCGAGCGGAGGCCTTATCGCGGGCGACTCTTACAGCCGGCGACCCACGACGAGAACGAGGGAGCCGTCGAACTCGGGCGTGGTGCGCAGGGCGCCGTGCCGGGCATCCCACGATCCGTCGGCAAGGTCGGCCGAGAGCCGGTCGACGAACCGCGTCTCGACGTCGTCGCCCACGAAGCTCCACGCGGAGTTCGCCAGCCGCGCGCCCGGATCGAGCAGAGCCTCTGGGCGACCGTAGTACGCCTCTCCGAACCCGTCCGTGCAGTCCAGCGGAACGGGAACGGGGAGCACGGATGCCCGTTCCTCACCGCCGAGCGCCGCAACCAGCCGCTCCATCGTCGGGTAGCGCCCGGCCTCTGCAGCGAGCACCTCCGGCGCGTACTCGTTCAGCCAGAAGCGGGTGAGCCGCGTCGGGTCGGCGGTGAGCACGACGATCGGGCCTCGGGTCACGCGCCGCACCTCGGCGAGCCCGGCGTCGAGGTCGGGCCACTGGTGCACCGTGAAGGTCGCCATGGCGGCGTCGAACGTGTCGTCCTCGAACGGCAGGTGCTCGGCGACGGCGTCCATGGCGGCGGCCAGGTGCGCGGGCCGCTGCGCACGCATGGTGGCCGACGGCTCGACCGGCGTGACGTCGAGGTCGGTCGGCTCGTAGGAACCGGCTCCCGCGCCCACGTTGAGCAGGGTTCGGGCGTCGCCGAGGGCATCCCTGATGCGTGCGGCGATGCGGGGGTCTGGGCGCCGATACCGTGCGTAGTCGGTGCCGATCGTGCCGTAGTCCGCGTCGCCTGCGCTGCCGTCAGTGAGTCTCGTCATCCCGCCATTCTTTCGTGGTCCGCATGGTGGCCGTCGACGCGTGTCTGTCGGGGGTCGCACCTAGACTTGGACCACCCATGACGACGCCTCTGCAATCCGATGTCGCGCGCGAGCCCGACGCCTTCCGCGCCTCTGCCCCGATCATCCTCGACGGTGTCGACGTCGGTGCCGACGAGCACTCGTTCCGTCCGCACGTCGGCGGCGACAGCCTGCTCGACGGTCTCAACCCGCAGCAGCGTGAAGCTGTCGAGTACCGCGGGCGTGCGCTGCTCATCGTGGCGGGAGCCGGTTCGGGCAAGACCCGCGTTCTCACCCACCGCATCGCGAGCCTGCTGGCGAACCGCGAGGCGTGGCCCAGCCAGATCCTCGCCATCACGTTCACGAACAAGGCCGCAGCAGAGATGCGCGAGCGCGTCGAAGCACTCGTGGGCGAGCGTGCGCAGGGCATGTGGATCTCCACCTTCCACTCCGCGTGCGTGCGCATCCTTCGCCGCGAGGCCGAGCACTTCGGCTACAACCGCAGCTTCACCATTTACGACGCCGGCGACTCCAAGGCGCTGCTGAAGCGCATAATCAAGGAGCTCGAGGCCGACACCTTCGGGTTCACTCCCGGCAGCGCCGCGGCTCGCATCTCGAAGCTGAAGAACGAGCTGTCGGATGTCGAATCCTTCGCCCGAACCGCCAACCGATCGGACCCCAAGGAGGCGATGTTCCTTGAGATCTTCCGGCAGTACAGCAGGGAGCTCGAGCGGGCCAACGCCTTCGACTTCGACGACCTGATCAGCCAGACCGTCTACCTGTTCCGGGCGTTCCCGCGCGTCGCCGCGCTGTACCAGCGCCGGTTCCGGCACATCCTCGTCGACGAGTACCAAGACACCAACCACGCGCAGTACGAGCTCATCCACGTGCTGACCCAGCCGATCGAGCCCGAAGAGGTGGCCGACCTCGAGTCGCACGACTTCACCATGCGAGGGCTGGTGGATGCCACGGGTCGCGTCCCAGGGGCATCCCTCACCGTCGTCGGCGACTCCGACCAGTCCATCTACGCGTTCCGCGGCGCCGACATCCGCAACATCTCGGAGTTCGAACGAGACTTCCCCGGGGCCAAGGTGGTGCTGCTCGAACAGAACTATCGCTCGACCCAGAACATCCTCTCGGCCGCCAATTCGGTCATCTCGAACAACTTCGACCGCAAAGACAAGAAGCTGTGGTCCTCAGGGGGCGACGGCGAGAAGATCATCGGCTACACGGGATACTCCGGCCACGACGAGGCGCAGTTCGTCGCCGACGAGATCGAGAAGCTGCACACCGGCGGAATGCCGTACAACGAGATCGCCGTCTTCTATCGCACCAATTCGCAGACACGTGCGCTGGAGGAGATCTTCATCCGATCGGCACTGCCGTACCGCATCATGGGCGGTACCAAGTTCTACGAACGAGCCGAGATCAAGGATGCGATGGGGTACCTCATCGCGGTCGCGAACCCCTTCGACGAGATGGCCTTGCGGCGCATCCTCAACACGCCGAAGCGCGGCATCGGCCCCGCCACCATCACGCAGCTCGCCGGTTATGCCGAGGCGAACGGGTTCGAGTTCAGGCAGGCGATGCGCGACGCGGGATCACTCGGGCTCGGCCCGAAGGTGACGAAGGCCATCGTCGACCTGGCCACGCTGCTCGATGAGAGCGCGGCGATGGTCGACCCCGAGAACCCCGCCGGACCGGCGTCGGTGAGCGACGTTCTCGTGCACCTGCTCAAGGGGTCGGGGCTCGTGGATGCTCTGCGCGCGAGCCGCGACCCGCAGAACGAGGCACGGGCGGAGAACGTCGAAGAGCTCGTCGCCGTGACGAAGGAGTTCGAGCGCAACAACCCGGGCGGCGGCCTGGTGGAGTTCCTCACCGAGGTGTCGCTGGTGGCGGCCGCCGATGAGATCGACGATGCGAGCGGCACCGTCTCGCTCATGACGCTGCACACGGCGAAAGGTCTGGAGTACGACGCGGTGTTCATCACCGGTGTCGAGGAGGAGCTGCTTCCGCACCGCATGTCCGCGAACGAGCCGGGCGGGCCAGCAGAGGAACGGCGGCTGTTCTACGTCGGGATCACCAGGGCGCGCAAACGGCTGTACCTCTCGCTGGCCATGACCCGCGCCCAGTTCGGCGATGTCGCCGTTGCGCTGCCGAGCCGGTACCTGCAGGAGATCCCCGCCGAGCTCATCGACTGGAGGCAGTCGCCCGGCTTCGCGAACTCGCGTGGCGGCACCCAGTCGCGTGCGCTGAACGCAAGGCGTCCCGAGCGGGGTCCGGATCGCGGGCTCACTGGCGCCGGCGGTTCGTTCGGCGCCAAGCCGGAGATCCCGGCGAACGCGTGGCCCAACCGGGTCACTGCACAGGTGCGCGACAACGGCGACCTCACGCTCGAGCCCGGCGATCGCATCCGTCACGTCGACTTCGGCGATGGACGCGTCACCGCGGTGACCGGCGAGGGCACCAAGCGCGTCGCCCACGTGCAGTTCGATTCGGCGGGCGCGAAGAAGCTGCTGATCAAGATCGCCCCGATCGAGAAGCTGTAGGCCGCGAGGCGCGGCCGCCCCTCCCGGTGCTTACCCACCCCTCGTCACCGAACCACCACGTTGTCGCCGAGCCACCACTCTCCCGCCGAGCCACCACGGTGTCGTCCAGCCACCACCTTGTTGCCGAACCACCACCGAATCCGCGGGGGGGAGGGGGTGGTTCGGCGGGGGAGTGGTGGCTCGGGGGGGCTTTGGTGGCTCGGGGAGGCGGTGGCGGCGCGCGGCGGGAGCGGCCGGACGCGCCATGATGGACGCATGGATGACGCGCGCGGTGAGCTCCGCAGCAGCCTCGAGGCCTACGCAACGGAGGGTGTGAACCCGGCGACTCGGGAGCTCGACCTACTGCCGCTGCCGGAGCAGATCGCCCTGATGAACGCCGAGAACGCGAAGGTCGCCGACGTCGTCTCCGCAACGGCACCGCAGATCGAGCAGGCCATCGGGTTCGTGGTCGGTGGAATGCGCGCGGGCGGCCGACTTCTCTACGTGGGTGCCGGCACGCCGGGGCGGCTCGGGGTGCTGGATGCCAGCGAGATCCCGCCGACCTACGGCATGGACCCCTCGCGCGTCGTCGGTGTCATCTCGGGCGGTGACACCGCTATCCGCACCGCGGTGGAGAACGCCGAGGACGACGACGTCGCGGGCGCGGCGGCGATGGATGACCACGCGGTCGGCGAGCACGACACGGTGATCGGCATCTCAGCATCCGGCCGCACGCCGTATGTGCTCGGCGCGCTGCGCAGGGCAAAGGAACGCGGCGCGGCCACCGTGGGATTCGCCTGCAACGCCGGATCGGCGATCGGCGAGGCATCCGACGTGGCGATCGAGACCGTCGTCGGCCCAGAGGTCGTGACCGGCTCGACGCGTCTCAAGGCGGGCACGGCGCAGAAGCTCGTGCTCAACATGATCTCGACGCTCACGATGGTGCGGCTCGGCAAGGTGTACGGAAACCTCATGGTCGATGTGCGGGCCACGAACGAGAAGCTGCGGGCGCGGTCGGAGCGGATCGTGATGCTGGCCACAGGCGCGGACGCCGCGACCGCCGCCTCCGCATTGGCGGCGGTGAACGGCTGGGTGAAGGCGGCGATCCTCGTCGTGACGACGGGGCTCGCCGGCGACGCCGCCGTGCGCACGCTGAACGAGCACGACGGGATGCTGCGCGACGCGATCGCTGCCGCCTCCCGCGGCTAGTGTCGCTCAGCGGCTACGGTCGCCTCCCGCGGCTGGGCCATTCCGTGGCTGGGCCACTCCCCGGCTCGGATCACTCCTCCGGTTCGGACTGATCCATCCACCACTCGGTGAAGGCCACGGCTCGGCCGTCCGGCGCGAAGTCGATCACCCACAGGTTGCTGAATGTTGTCGGCTCGTACACGGTCGTGCCCTGAACGAAGGCGCGGTCGCCGTCTTCGCCGATCTGCTGCCACGTGAAGGATGCGTCGCCCGGCTCATCGCGACGCTCCAGCCATTGCGCGACGATCTCGTCGGCGCC
>JBQCJQ010000542.1:0-7179 GCA_051952615.1 Humibacter sp. | reverse complement strand
CCGATCACGTCGACGACCGGGGTCGGGTAGTACGTGATCGAGAGGCCGAAGTTGCCGGTGAAGATCTCCTGCAGGTAGTGCAGGTACTGCACGATCATCGGATCGTGCGTCTGCCCGAATTGCAGCTCGAGGGCGTGCCTCGCCGACGGCGGCAACGGGGCCAGCCTCTGGGTCTTGGCGATGATCACCTGAACCGGGTTGCCCTTCACCATGCGGGGAAGGAAGAAGTTGAGGGTGATCGCGATCCACAGGGCGAGCAGGTAGAAGACGATCTTTCTCAGGTAGTAGCGCATCTCGTGGTCCTCAGGTCGCACGGACACTCGCGGTGGGCGGCGCGCTCAGCACGTCGCCCACCGCGAGCATTCGTCAGGAGCGGGGCTTCAGCTGCTTGGCGATCCAGCCGACGTTCTGCGCGATCCAGTTCGACGGGTTGGCCCACAGATCGCTGTCGGTGGGCATGCCGGTGAAGTACTGGTTGCGGTACGTCGTGATGGCACCGTTCTGCGACAGCAGGATGTACGGCTGGTTCTCGGCGAAGTAGGTGCCGAGCTGCTGGTAGGCCGTCGTGAGCTTGGCCGGGTCGTTGGTCGACGACGCGTCGCTCAGCATCTTCTGCACCGCCGGGTCGTGGAAACGCACGAAGTCCGCGGAAGCCGGCTTGCCGATCGGGGCGCTCAGGTCGTAGTTCAACGCGGAGTTGAACTGCTGGAACGGGGTCGGACCTGTCGCGATCCTGTCGTCGAGCATGTCGAACTGGCCGTTCGCCTGCGCGGTCGAGTAGGCACCGAGCGACATCTGCTGCGGGGTGACCTGGATTCCGAGCTTCGCGAAGTCCTCGACGAGAAGCTGATCGGCGGTGATGGTGTCGGTGTAGCCGGTGACCGTCGCGATGTTGAAGGCGATCGGCTTGCCATCCTTTCCGAGCAGGTGGCCAGAGGAGTCGGTCTTGTAGCCGGCGTCGGCGAGCACCTTCTTGGCCTGGCTCAGGTCGTCGGTCATCGTCTTGCCCTGATAGGCGGACGGCACGTACGCCTTGTCACGTGGCTGCAGAAGGCTGGTCGGGTTGGCGGGGGTGTCCGTTCCGCCGAAGGCCTGCTTGATGATCGCGTTGCGGTCGATCGCGAGGCTCAGCCCCTTGCGGAACTGCAGGTCGTTGAACGGAGCCTTCGTGAGGTTCATCATCAGCACCTTCACGTCGGCCGGGATCACCGTCGCCTTGTTGTACGGGCTCTTGTCGAGGAACGACTGCTGCAGGTCGGTCAGCGCGATGCCCGCCCAGTCGACCTCTCCCGAGTTCAGGGCGTTGAGTCCGCCGGTGTTGCCGTTCTCGGCGACGAAGCGCAGGCCGGGAACCGCGGGCTGTCCCTTGACGTAGTAGTCGGGGTTCTTGACCACGGTCCACGACTGGTTGGTGTAGGTGCCGAACTTGAAGGCGCCCGTCCCGATCGGCTTGGTGTTGAGGTACTTGGACGGATCCTTGACCGACTTCCAGAGGTGCTCAGGCACGATGAACGTCTCGCCGAGCAGCGGGAACTCATTCGTGTAGTCGGGCTGCGTGAGCGTGATCTGCACGTGCGTGTCATCCGTCGCCTTCGCGTCGGCCAGCTTGAGGCCGTAGGTGTTCAGCGCGGGGTTGGACTTGATCAGGTTGTAGGTGAACGCGACGTCTGAGGCGCTGAACGGCTTGCCGTCTTGCCAGGTCACTCCGCTGCGCAGAGTGACGTCGTAGGTCTTGCCGTCGGGGGAGACCGTGTAGCTCTTGGCGAGCCACGGCTGCGGCGCCTCGTTCTTCGCGGTGTTGTAGTAGAAGAGCGGCTCGTACACGGTGCCGAGCACCGTGCCGGTCGGGCTCCAGTAGACGCTGGACGAGAACGGGTTGAAGTTCTGGGTGATCGCGCCCGGATTGCCGGTGTAGATGTTCATGTACCGGTCGGACGATCCGGATGAACCCGATGACGAGCATCCGGCCAGTGCGAGCGCGGCGATCGCCACGCCGGCTGCGGCCGCCAGAAGACGCCCGCCTTTCTTACGCAGGTGCACTTCTTCTCTCCTTGCTGCCGATGGATCGGTTGATGTGACGGGCCGCGTCGTCGCGTGCTCGTGCCGGGCGGTAGCTCGGAGCGGCGGTGCGACGGTGCGTCCGCATTGCAGGTCTGCACGAGTTTGGCTCTGCAGAGGTATCAAGAGGTGTCTATATCAAACCGTTGAACAAGTCAAACAGTAGACCAATAGTTAACCACATCGCTATCATGGGGTAGCCCGCACCAGCATCAGGAGGACTGTGTGATTCGAATCGGCCTGCTCGGCTCCGGCTTCATCGGCGACACCTACGCGGACGCGCTCCGCGACGTTCGTGACGCCGAGCTCGTGGCGAACTATTCGCGTGACCCGCTCCGTGCGCAGGAATTCGGCCGTCGCTGGTCGATTCCCGATCAGTACGGGGACATCGCCGAGCTGTGCGCGCGCGATGACGTGGACATGGTCGTCGTCGCACTGCCGAACGAGGCGCACGTCGACGCGGTGCGCATCGCGGCAGAGGCCGGCAAGGCGATCGTCTGCACCAAGCCGCTCGCCCGCACCGGGGCCGAGGCGGCCGAGATCCTCCGTATCGTGCGGGACCACGGCGTGTGGCACGGGTATGCGGAGAGCTCGGTGTTCTCGCCGAACATTGCGAAGGCGCACGAGATGGTCGCGGCAGGCGCGATCGGCGAGGTGCTCACCATGCGGGCACGCGAAGCGCACTCGGGCCCGCACGCCGCGCACTTCTGGGACGCCGAGACGGCGGGCGGCGGAGCACTGCTCGACATGGGATGCCACACCGTCGAGTCGGCGCGGCACTTCTTCGGCAAGGACAACCCCGTGACCGAGGTCTTCGCGTGGGGCGCCACCATGGTGCACGGCGACAAGACGACGGGCGAGGACACGGCCGTCGCCTTGCTCAAGTTCGCGGGCGGACAGCTTGCGACCATCGAGTCGTCGTGGATCGAAAAGGGCGGCATGGCGCTCAGGCACGAGTTCGTCGGCAGCGCAGGACGAATCGTGACCGACACCTCGAACACCCCGGTGTGGGGCTTCATCGAGAAGCCTGCCGGCTATCTGGTCGAGAAGGCGGATGCCGACACCGGCTGGGTCTACCCGGTTCCCGAGGAGGCACGAGCGTACGGCTTCAGCCAGGAGATGCGTCACTTCGTGGATTGCTTCGCCGCCGGCGTCGCGCCGATCGAGACGTTCGAGGACGGCCTGATCGTCAACACGATCCTCGACGCGTGCTACGAGTCCATGCGGTCGGGCGGCTGGGTGAAGGTGCAGGCGGCGTCGTGACCGAACAGGCGACATCCGGGTTCCGCGTCGACTACCCGGATCCGTTGTGGATGCAGGCCGTCGACTCGCTTCGCGAACAGGTGGCATCCGGGGCTCTGCAAGCGGGCATGCGGTTGCCGCCGGAGCGCGAGCTGTGCCAGCGGCTCGGAATCAGCAGGGTGACCTTGCGCAAGGCGCTCGCGCGGCTCGTGGAAGAAGGCGTGGTGCGCTCCTCGCACGGGCGCGGCTGGTACATCGCCGGTGACGACGGTCACGAGTGGCCGAACAGCCTGGAGTCGTTCAGCGAGACGGCGGCCCGCATGGGGCTCGTGCCGAGCTCGCAGGTTCTCGAGGCGACGTCGTTCCCCGCCGGCATCGACGACGCGGAGCGACTCGCGATTGCACCAGGCACGGCGGTGTTCCGGCTCGAACGCGTGCGCCTGCTGAGCGAAGTGCCCATCGCCGTCGACCGATCGCTGATCCCGCTCGCGCTCATCCCCGACGCCGAGGCGGTCGACTTCCGCACGGAATCGCTCTACGAGACGCTGGTCGAGGCCGGACTCGACCTCGCGCACGCGGAGACGACCATCGAGGCCCGACCGGCGACCGACGACGTCGCCCAGTACCTCGGGGTGAGCATCGGGCAGCCGACGCTCGTCATGCACCAGCTGGTCAGAACGCGCACGGACCGGCCGATCCTGTCCTCGACCATTCGCTATGCGGGCGATCGCTACCGGCTGCGCACGTTCTTCGCACGAGGCGGTGCGCACAACACGTTCGGCGTCGAGTGACGCGCTTGCACTACCTGTCCCATAGTGGATAACCTTTGGTATGTAGTGGTTCCCTGAAGAGGAGACATCTGTGAACACTGCCCCTCACGCTTCGCCCGATGTGGCGCATGCTCTGGCGTCCCTGCGTGGCGAGGAGATCGAGGCGAGCATCGGCGTGCTGCGCCGGGACGGTCTGATGACCCCGACGACTCAGGTCTCGTACTTCGGACTTCTCGAGCAGGACAAGCGAACCCTGCTCGCCGGCTCGCTGCAGCCGCGTCGCTTCAGGGCGATGCTCATCGACATGTCGACCGGCGTGCAGCACGACGTCGTGGTCTCCCCTGAGGAGGATCGAGTCGTCTCGGCGAAGCAGCTCGACGTCGCGATCGACGGTCAGGTGCCCGTCGTGCTCGAGGAGTTCTCCCTGGTCGAAGAGATCGTGCACGAAGACGAGCGCTGGCTCGCCGCCATGCGCAAACGCGGTCTCACCGATATCGGCCAGCTGCGCGTGAACCCGCTCTCGGCCGGCGTCGCGAGCGCGGATGAGCAGGGTCGCAGGATCCAGCGGTGCTTCACCTTCGTGCAGAAGACCCCGGACGACCTCGGCTGGGCGCACCCCGTCGACGGGGTCACCGTGATGGTCGACGTCGTCTCCCGCGAGGTGCTCGACGTCATCGACTACGCGGACCTGGCCGTGCCGGAGGAAGACGGCAACTTCCACCTGCCTCAGTGGGTGGACCAGCCGGAGCGTGCAGGCCTCAAGCCCATCGAGATCAGCCAACCTCAGGGCCCGAGCTTCGAGATCGACGACGACGGCGTCATCGACTGGGCCGGCTGGCGGCTGCAGGTGAGTTTCGACCAGCGCGAGGGTCTCGTGCTGCACAACGTGTCGATCGCCGACGGCGGCGTGCAGCGTCCCGTGCTGTACCGCGCGTCGATCGCCGAGATGGTGGTCCCTTACGGCGACCCGTCCGCGCAGCGTTGGTTCCAGAACTTCTTCGACTGCGGCGAGTACCTGCTCGGCGGATTCGCCAATTCGCTCGAGCTCGGCTGCGACTGCGTCGGCGAGATCACCTACCTGGATGCCACCCTCGTCGACAACGCGGGCGAGGTGCGGGTCATCCCGCAGGCCATCTGCATCCACGAGGAAGACACCGGAATCCTCTGGAAGCACTTCGACAACTGGAACGGGTCGAGCGATTCGCGGCGCGGCCGCAGGCTCGTCGTCTCGTTCTTCGTCACGGTCGGCAACTACGACTACGGCTTCTACTGGTACTTCTCCCTCGACGGCTCCATCGAGCTCGAGGTCAAGGCCACCGGTGTCGTGTTCACCTCCGGATACCCGGGGGAGGGATACCGGTACGCGTCGGAGCTGGCACCAGGACTGGGCGCTCCGTACCACCAGCACCTCTTCAGCGCCCGCCTCGACACCATGATCGACGGCACCGACAACGCCGTCGACGAGCTCGAGGCGGTCTCCGTGCCCCGCGGCCCGGAGAACCCGACGGGCACCGGATTCACCCAGTCGGTGACCAGGCTCCGCACGGAGAAAGAGGCGCAGCGCCTCGCCGACAACGCGAAGAACCGCGCCTGGCTCGTGACCAACCCGTCGGTGCGCAACCGGCTCGGAGGGCCGGTCGGGTACGTGCTGCACCCCGAGGGCAGGCCGGTGCTGCTCGCAGACGCCGAGTCGGACATCCACAAGCGCGCGACGTTCACCACCAAGCACCTCTGGGTCACTCCGTATGCGCCGGACGAGCTGTACCCGGCGGGCGACTTCGTCAACATGCACCCGGGCGGGGCCGGGCTGCCCGCCTGGACGGCCGCGGATCGTGAGGTGGATGACACCGACATCGTCATCTGGCACACCTTCGGTCTCACCCACTTCCCCCGCATCGAGGACTGGCCTGTGATGCCCGTCGACAGCGCGGGCTTCGCGCTCAAGCCGTACGGGTTCTTCGGACGCAACCCCACCCTCGACATCCCGCCGTCGGATCACTGCGCGCCGGGCGAGCACGAGCACGACCACAGCGCACACGAGCACAGCGCTCACGAGCACAGCGCTCACGAGCACGGAGCGCACTCGTGACGGCGACCGCGTCCGCGCTGGGAGTGCAGCTCTACAGCGTGAGGGACCACCTCGGCGATGAGACCGCCGCCACCCTGCAGCGGCTGGCCGAGCTCGGGTTCAGCCATGTCGAGCCGTACGACATCCTCTCCGACACGGCGGGCCTCAAGGCGGCGGCCGACGGTGCAGGTGTGCGGATCGCGTCCGTGCACGCGAAGATCACCGAGCTCGACACCGAGCGGGTGCTCGACGCCGCAGCCGAGCTGGGTGCGAGCACGGTGGTCATCCCGTGGGTGGCACCGGCGACGCTCGCCGACCCCGACGGCATCGCGCGTTTCGCCGCTGCGATCGCCCAGGCTGCGGATGACGCCCGGTCGCGCGACATCCGTGTCGGCTATCACAACCACGACTTCGAGTTCGCGACCATCGTCGACGGGCGCCCGGCGTACGAACTGCTCGTCGATCGACTCGACCCGCGCGTCGTGCTGGAGCTCGACACATTCTGGGCCAGCGTCGGCGGAGCCGACGTCTTCGAGCTGCTGCCGAAACTGGGGGAGCGCGTTCGACTGCTGCACCTGAAGAGCGAGCCGTACGACGACCGGCATCCGATCACCGGTGTCGACGTCTCCGAGCGCCTCGACGAGGTGCTCGCTCTCGCGCGGCCGGCGCTCGAACTGCCGGTCGTCGAGGTCGTCGTCGACGGCGACGTCTTCCCGGTGCTCGCCAGGAACGCGCGGTTCTTCGCGGATCGGGTGGCGGCATGACCGCGATCGCGCCGGTCGGCGTCGGGGTCATCGGCGCCGGCAACATCTCCGACGAATACCTCGGCACGCTGCGAGCGGCTCCGGATGTCGAGCTTCTCGGCATCGCCGACCTCGACACGGCCCGTGCTGCCGAGCAGGCCGAGAGGTACGGCGTACCGTTCAGCGGAACCGCCGACGAGCTGCTGGCACTGCCCGGCGTTGAGCTGATCGTCAATCTGACCATCCCTGCCGTGCACGCCGAGGTCACCCTCCGCGCGATCGAGGCGGGCAAGCACGT
>JBQCJQ010000541.1:0-16622 GCA_051952615.1 Humibacter sp. | reverse complement strand
ACGAAGTCGGTCGCGATGAGGCCGGGGTAGACGGTGCTCACTCGCACTCCGTCACCTGACGACTCGAGCATGGTCGCGCGCGCCAAGGCGCCGAGACCGGCTTTGCTCGCCTGGTAGGCCGCGCCGGAGAGATCCGCGGTGCGCGCGGCGGTCGAGGCGATGTGCACGATGTGACCGTCCTGCTGTCGCTGGAATACCGGCAGCACGGCTTTCGTGAGCACGAAGGCGGCCGTGAGGTTCACGTCGATCACCGTGCGCCACGCCTGCTCGTCGAGCTGATCGAGTCGGCGAGCACGGATGTTGATCCCTACCGTGTTCACGAGAGCATCGACACCGTCGACGGCGTCGCACAGCTCGGCGACGGCGCTCTGGACCTGCGCTGAATCCAGGGCATCGGCCATGGCGACGGTCGCTCGACCGCCGTGTGCCTCGATCCGAGACGCCAACGACTCCAGCTCGGCACGTCGCCGGCCGAGAAGGAGCACGTGCGCTCCAGCCTCTGCCGCAGCCGAGGCGACGCTCGCGCCGACACCACCCGTGGCCCCCGCGATCAGAACACGGCGCCCATTCCACTCGATCATCGGTCTCCTCCTGCCACGTGGCTGCACGGTCACCGGGCAACGGATGACCGTTCTTGACTGTAGCGAATCGTTTCGCTACTCTCCCATTATTCCCGCCTCAAAAACGTGTTGAACGTGCTGCGTGGGCCCCCGACCAGACCGAAGGAGTTCGTTGATGTCGTTTCGCGCCAGCTGGACCGTCTTCACCAAACCGTGGCGTACCGCGACCCTTGAGGAGCTCGGGGAGCTGGTCGGCGGAATGGGGTTCGACGCGGTCGAGCTGCCCGTACGACCCGGCTATCAGGTGCAGCCGGAGAACATTCGAGCGGGGCTTCCCGACGCCGTTCGGCGTCTTGGCGCGTCGGGCGTCGCGGTCACCAGCATCGCCTCCGGAACGGACGAGACGGTGTTCGCCGCCTGCGCCGATGCCGGAGTGACCGTCATCCGCATAATGGTACCGGTCTCATCGGATGGCTACGCGGCGACGGATGACCAGATCCGACGAGAGCTCGATGTGCTGACCGCACGGGCGGAACGGTTCGACGTGCGGGTGGGCATCCAGCCTCATCACGATGACTTCATCGCCGACTCGTCGGAACTGCACGCTCTGCTGAAGGACTACGACCCGCGGTTCATCGGTGCCATCTGGGATGCAGCCCACGATGCACTCGCGCGCAAGCATCCGGAGAACGGCCTCGAGCGTCTGTGGCCGTGGCTCATCATGGCCAATCTCAAGAGCGCGCGATACGCACGTTCGGAGACGGACTCCGCGTGGGGAGACGCGGTCTGGGAGCCCGAGTTCGTCGAGTCGCAGTTCGGGATGGCCGAGTGGGGTCGAGCGCTGGCATACCTGGCCCAGCGTGAATGGACGGGGCCGATCTGCCTGACGGCGGAGTACACCGACGAGTCGAACCTCGTCGCCAAGACGTCTGCCGATCTGCAGCGGGCGCGGGCACTCGCCGCCGAGGCGACGACGATCGGAGCACGCCGATGACCGAGCGCACGGTGAGGGTCGCTGTCGTCGGCGCAGGCCAGATGGCGAATCTGGTGCACTACCCGTCGCTGGCATCCATCGACGACGTCGAGATCGTCGGTGTGTGCGACCTGGACGAAGCGCGGCGCGACGAGACCGCGGACCGCTGGGGGGTCACGGGCCGCTACGCAGACTGGGTCGCGATGGTGGAAGAGACCCGTCCTGACGCGGTCTACGTCATCGGGCCACCCGAGATGATGTACGGCATCTGGTGCGCCTGCCTGGAGCGCGGGCTCGATCTCTTCGTCGAGAAGCCGCTCGGGCTCACGGCGCACCAGGCGCGAACTCTCGCACGGCTGGCGCGCGAGAACGACTGCATCACGCAGGTCGGCTTTCAGCGCCGCAACTCGCCCTTGCTCGGGTGGATGCTCGAGGGCGCACGCGAACACGGCGACGTCGTTCATGCGGTCTGCCGCTTCTACAAGAACGACATCCGCCCGATGTCGATCGCCAGGGATCACATGATGGATGACGGTGTGCATGCGATCGACACCCTGCGTCACCTCTGCGGGGGCGAGGTCGTCGCCATCACCGATGTGACCCGCCGGGTCGTCGTCGATGACATCAACTTCATCACCGCAACGCTCCAGTTCGACACGGGCGCCGTCGGCATCCTCGTGAACAGCTGGACCAGCGGGCGGCGCACCTTCGGGGTCGAGGTGCACGCGCCCGGCTTCATGGCGGAGGGCGACCTCGAGACAGAGGCCACGATCTGGACGGCCGAAGGGACGTCGACGCTCGAGGCGGCGGAGGCGGCTGGGTCGAGCGAGCTCTATCGCCTCGGCGGATTCCGCTCGAAGAGCGCCGAGTTCATCGAGTCGGTACGCACGCGCCGACCTGCGTCGTCGGACTTCGCGGATGCTCTCAAGACGATGCTCGTCGCCGAAACGATTCTGGCCCACGCGCGCACTGGCGAGAGAGAGGCGCTCGCCAGCTAGCCCCGCGGGCGTCCGCCGGGCGCCGAGGGAATGCAATCACACGCGTCGCAACGTTGCGACGCACCACTCAAGGAGGAGCACAGATGAACAAGACAAGGATGGGGCGATCCGCAATGGCGGTCGTCACAGCCGGAGCCCTAGCACTGGGCCTCGCCGCATGTTCGAGCGGTGGCAACTCGTCGTCCGGTCTCGACGGCGACACCCTGAAGATGTACACGTGGATCGGCGGAAAGCCGGACAAGCAGCAGTGGACCGACTACATCGCGGGCGGCACGCACGCCAATCCGGATGTCAAGGTCAGCTTCTCGGGCCCGCCCATCACGGACTACTACACGAAACTCCCCACCGTGATGAAGGGAAGCGACGCGCCGTGCCTCGTGACCTTCCAGAACGGTCGAGTCAACCCCTATGTGGCCGGCTTGGAGCCGCTGGATGACTGGGTCAAGAAGAACACCGTCGATCTGAGCGCCTACAGCTCGGCGATGCTCGACCAGTTCAAGGTCGACGGCAAGCTCTACGCGCTGCCCTTCAACGCCGGTCCCAACGTGGTGTTCTACAACAAGAAGCTCTTCAAGGAAGCCGGCGTTCCCGAGCCGACGGGCGACTGGACGAGGGCCGACTTCGTGAAGACCGCCCAGGCGCTGACGAAGAACGGCGTCGAGGGCTTCGCGATCGGGCAGGGCTCGACGCCCCTCAACGTGCTGATGGCCGCTGACGGTCATCCGTACGCCGACGCCAAGGGCGCGAAGCTCGACGACAAGAACTACGCCGACGCTCTGCAGTTCCTCGTCGACCTCTCCAACAAGTACAAGGTTGCGAAGCCGCTGGAGGCAGGCGGCAGCTTCCCGGACATCGACGCGTTCAGCACCGGTCAGGCCGCCATGGACATGGAAGGCCTCTGGGACCTGCAGCACGAGCAGCAGGTGCTGGGCAAGGACAACGTCGGCATCGCCGTCATTCCCACCAGCGAGGCGGGGAAGTCCAAGGGCTTCATCACCGGTTCGGGATTCGGCATGACGAAGACCTGCGGTAACAAGCAGAAGGCGTTCGACGCGATCGAGGCGATGACGAGCAAGTCCGCTCTCGAATACGTCACGAAGTCACAGGCATCGGTGCCGGCGCGAGTCGACGCCATCGATGCGTGGGCTCAGAACGCCGGTTCGCCCCAGTTCGCCGACGTGGTGAAGCAGATGACCGCGGACGCGACACCCTCGCCGGTGCCGAACAACCAGGGTCAGCTCGACACGCTCCTCACTCAGTACGAGGTGAACGCGTTCTCCGGAAAGAACACGCCCGCCCAGGTGCTGCAGCAGGTGAAGTCCGGCCTAGGCCAATGACCTCGTCCCGTCTCGACCGCCCGGGGGGTCGGCTTCGCCGCCGGCCCCTCGGGGGTCCCCCCTGGGTGG
Organism: Humibacter sp.; assembly: GCA_051952615.1. Lineage (GTDB taxonomy): Bacteria > Actinomycetota > Actinomycetes > Actinomycetales > Microbacteriaceae > Humibacter. The sequence goes on along the minus strand of JBQCJQ010000541.1, from coordinate 12,685 downwards.
GATGGACGTTCGTCATGCCGGGCCTCGTCGGCCTGGCGCTGTTCATCATCATTCCGCAGATAGCGTCGCTCGTTCTCGGCTTCACGACGACCACGCTGCTGGGCGGCGTCGAGTTCACCGGTGCGGCGAACTTCGTGCGGCTGTTCCACGACTCCCGCTTCCTGACGAGCCTCGGCGTCACGGCGATCTTCGTCGTGACCTATGTGCCGTTGAACATCGCGCTCTCGTTGGCGATGGCGCTGTGGCTCAAGACCCGGATCGTCGGTCGCAACTGGCTCCGCGTCATCTTCCTGATCCCCGCCCTGTCGCCGATGGTGGCGAACGCGGCCGTGTTCCGGCTTCTCTTCCAGAAGGACGGCGCGGTCAACCAGATCCTCGGCATGGTCGGGATCCCCCCGATCCCGTGGCTCAGCGACGGCGGCTGGGCGCTCACCCTCGTCATCGGTGTCTCGCTCTGGCAGTCGTTCGGCTACAACATGATCGTGCTCGGCGCAGGCATCGACTCCATCAATCCGGATGTCGTCTCCGCGTCGCGTATCGATGGGGCCGGGCGCTTCCGCCGACTGTTCTCGATCACGGTGCCGCTGATCAGCCCCGCGCTGTTCTTCGCCACTGTTCTGACGGTGATCGGAGCCTGGCAGACCTTCGCCCAGGCCTACGTGATCACCGGCGGCGGTCCGGGCGACAGCACGCTGACGATCATGCTGTACCTCTACCAGACCGCATTCACCAACAACGAGTTGGGCTACGCATCGGCGATCGCGACCATCTTGTTCCTGATCATCGCGGTCTTCACGCTGCTCCAGATCTGGGGCCAGAGAAGGTGGGTTCACTATGACTGATCGGACTCTTCAGGCGCCCACGACTCGCACTCTTCGTGCCGCCCCCACGACGAGCCGCAGGCGCCGACTTCGCCCGCTGGGGATCACGCTCAACTCGCTGGTCGCCTGGGCCGTCGCGCTGGTCTTCCTCTTCCCGCTCATCTGGACGTTCTTCACGGCCCTCAAGCCTGCGGACGAGGTGTTCGGATCGAGCATCTCCTTCATCGGTTCGAAGGTGCTGTGGTCGAACTTCGTGGATGCCTGGGTGCAGGTCGACTTCGGCCAGCTCATGCTGAACAGCCTGATCGTCGCGGCGATCTCGACCACGCTCACCCTGGTGGTCGCCACCCTCACCGCATTCGCGTTCTCACGCCTGCAGTTCCGTGGCCGGGACGGGATCTTCGTGCTGTTCGTCATCACGCTGACCCTGCCGAGCGAGGTCGCGGTGGTGCCGCTGTACATGGGATTCGATCAGCTCAACCTGGTCGACACGTGGGTGGCCCTGATCCTGCCAGGACTGTTCGGCGCGTTCGGCGCGTTCCTGCTGCGGCAGTTCATGTTGCAGATTCCGGCCGAGCTGGAGGAGGCAGCCCGCATCGACGGAGCCTCGACGTGGCGCATCCTGACCAGGATCATCATTCCGTTGGTGCGGCCGGCACTCTCTGTGCTCGCGATCTTCGCCTTCCTCGGCAGCTGGAACAGCTTCCTGTGGCCGTTGATCATCCTGAACAGCTCGAGCAAGTGGACGATCCCGATCGGTATCGCAGGGTTCACCACTCAGACGGGAACCCAGTGGCAGCTCCTGATGGCGGCGTGCATCATGACGATCGCGCCGGTCGTGATCGTCGTGGCCATCGCGCAGCGCCAGCTGGTGGCTGCAATCGGCGCAGGCGCATTCGGAGGTCGATGATGGAAAAGCTCGAACCGTTGGACCCCAGCACGCTGCCTGAACCGGTCGACGTCTCTGACAACACTGCCGCGCTGGCGGCCGTCGATGCCGTGATCGCGGCGGGACCGTACGACGCGACGTGGGAGTCCCTTTCCGGATATCGGCCGCCACGCTGGTTCGGCGAGGCGCGTTTCGGCATCTTCCTGCACTGGGGCGCCTATTCCGTTCCCGCGTTCGACAACGAGTGGTATCCGCGAACGATGTACCGCGAGGGCAGCCCCGCGTTCACGCACCACCGCGAGACCTACGGCACGCAGGACGAGTTCGGATACAAGGACCTGATACCGCACTTCCGCATGGAGCGGTTCGATCCGGCGAAGTGGGCGGCTCTGTTCCGACGAGCCGGCGCGCAGTACGTCGTCCCCGTCGCGGAGCACCACGACGGCTACGCCATGTACGACACGGCGCGTTCGCGATGGAAGGCGCCGACGGTCGGCCCGAATCGCGAAGTGCTCGTAGATCTGTTGCGGGTTGTCTATGATGCGTGTATGATCCGCGGGGCATCCACCCACCGTGCCGAGCACTGGTTTTTCATGAACGGCGGCATGACGTTCGACTCCGATGTGCAGGACCCGGCGTTCGCCGATCTCTACGGGCCGGCTTCGCGCAAGGAGATCAGCCCGACGGAACGGTTCCTCGAGGACTGGCTGTTGCGCACCGTCGAGATCATCGACGGCTACCGACCGCAGATCCTGTACTTCGACACCGGCATCGAGGAGCCCTCGTTCGAGCCGTACCTGCGTCGTCTCGCGGCCTACTACTACAACCGCGCTGCCGAATGGGGTCGCGAGGTCGTGATCAACTACAAGTGGGACGCGTTGCGGCCGGGAACCGGGGTGCTCGACATCGAGCGGGGCACCATGGGCGGCATCCAGTCGGCCGTGTGGCAGAACGACACCTCGGTGTCGCGCAGCTCGTGGAGCTGGGTGGAGAACCACGACTACAAGAGTGCCGACGAACTCCTCGCGGAGCTCGCGGACGTCGTCTCGAAGAACGGCAACCTGCTGCTGAACATCGGTCCCCGACCGGATGGCACCATCGCCGAGCCCGAAGTCGCGCTGCTGGAGCAGATCGGCGACTGGCTCGCGGTGAACGGTGAGGCCATCTACGGAACCACGCCGTGGGTGGTCTTCGGCGAGGGACCGACCGAGCCGGCGGCAGGTTCGTTCGCCGATGGCGCGGCCGCCCGGTACACGGGCGAGGATGTCCGATTCACGACGATGACCGAGGTCGGGCACGACTACGTGTACGCCATCGCGATGACATCGCCTGTCGACGGGCGCATGCGAATCCGCGGCTTCGGCACGGGCTCGCGGCTTCTCGACCGGAACATCATCGACCTACGAATCCTTGGGCAGACCGCCGAGATCGAGTGGTCTCGTGGGGAGGAATGCCTCGAGGTCGTGATTCCTCCGGAGGCGATCCCGGCCGCGGGCGGGCCCGTGGTGAGGATCGAGCTGGAGCCCGCCGCCGCACCCGAGCGCATCGACTTCTTCCACGGGAAGTGGATCTAGTGAAACGAAACGTCTCAGTCCATCAAAGGAGATTCTTAGCGTGTTAAGCACTGACCCCTCGACGGTGCCGGCTCGGCGCCTGCGTTCCGGGGCATCCATACCGGCCATCGGCATGGGAACATTCGGCTCCGACCGGTATGACGCCGAGGAGGTCTCCGGTGCCGTCGCCGGCGCGTTGCGAAGCGGCTATCGTCTCGTCGACTGCGCGAGCGTCTATGGAAACGAAGTCGAGATCGGCGAGATCTTGCGCAAGGCCTTCGAGGAGGTCGCTCCGAGGCAGGACTTCTTCGTCATGTCGAAGGTCTGGAATGACGCGCATGCTCCCGATGACGCCATCGCCTCGGTGCGGCGTTCGGTGGAGGAGCTTCAGGTCGAGTACCTCGATGCGGTGTTCATCCACTGGCCGTTCCCGAACAGCCACGCGCCGTTCGCGGATGTCGCCGACCGCGACCCGAATGCCCGGCCGTACATCCACTCCGAATACATGGCGACGTGGCACGCGCTCGAGACCCTCGTGGACGAGGGACTGGTGCGGCACCTTGGCACATCGAACGTGACGATTCCGAAGCTGCGGGGAGTGCTCGAAGACGCTCGCATCAAGCCCGCGCTGAACGAGATGGAGCTGCACCCCTGCTTCCAGCAGCCCGAGCTGTTCCAGTTCTGCCTCGACCATGAGATCCAGCCGGTGGGGTACTCGCCTCTGGGCTCTCCGTCGCGGCCGGAACGAGACCGCACCAGCGACGACCTCGCCGACATCGAGCAGCCCGTCGTGCAGCAGATCGCACGAGCGCACGGGGTGCATCCTGCGCTGATCTGCCTGAAGTGGGCGGTCGCCCGCGGGCAGATTCCCATTCCCTTCTCGGTGAAGGAATCGCAGTACACGGCGAACCTCTCGACCGTCACGGAGGACCCCCTGACGCCGGCGGAGATCGAGGCCCTGCGCTCGGTCGACCGCAACAGCCGGCTCATCAAGGGGCAGGTGTTCCTGTGGCCAGGGGCGGAGTCGTGGTTGGACCTCTGGGATGTCGACGGCACGATCCCCGGCTGGAACGGCTACGAGGCCGCACAGCCGGTCGGCTCGACGATGACGCGCAACCCGATCGCCTGAAAGAACGACATGCTCAGATACGACCTCATCCATCCGCAGCTGGTCGAAGGGCTGGCCGCGGCCGGTCACGGATCACGCGTGCTGCTCGCGGACGGCAACTATCCGTACTCGACGACCGCGAGCCCTCAGACCCCGATCGTGTACCTCAACCTGGCGCCCGGAGTGCTCACCGTTGCGGACATCCTGCCCGTGCTCATGACCGCGGTGAACTTCGAGAGCGCGGCCGTGATGAAGGCGCCAGAGGGCGTCGAGACGCCCGCGCAGGACGACTACCGAAAGCTCCTCGGCCCTGACATGCCGTTCGAGAAGGTCGAGCGGTTCGAGTTCTACGACCTCGTGCGATCCCCCGAGGTGGGGTTGATCGTGGCGACGGGAGAAGAGCGGCTCTACGCGAACCTTCTGCTGACGATCGGCCTGCGCTAAGCGGCAGGGTTCTCCAGGCGAGCGACCGATCCGCCGGCCACGAGCCGAGGCCTCAGGGTCTCTACGGTGCTCTGGCTCGGCGGATCGTTCTGCGTCAACCGCCCCTGGATGAGCTGAGCGGCTCGCGTGCCGATCTCCTCGACGGGCTGCGCGATCACGGTAAGGCGCGGAACCGTGGCCTGGGCGAGCTCGAGGCCGTCGAAGCCGACCATGGAGATGTCGCGGCCCAGTCGAAGACCGGACTCGTTGAGCGCGATGAGCGCGCCGAGCGTCAGCTCGTAGTTCGTGCAGAACACGGCCGTAGGACGATCGCGCGTCGACAGCAGGCTCCCCATCGCCTCGTAGCCGGTCTGCATGACCAGCGGCCCGCTTCTGTCCAGGTTCTCCTCGAGGGCGTGCCCCGACAGCGTCAGCTCCTCGCGGAACCCGCTTGCGCGCAGGCGCATCGTCGACACCGCGGGGTCGCCGCCGATCAGGGCCACTCGTGTGTGACCGTGATCCAGGATGTGCCGCGCGGCCATCACCCCGGCGCCGACGTTGTCGAGGAACACCGCATCGGTGTCCAACTCTTCTGCATCCCAGTCGATGATCACGACCGGCATGCGTCCTGTCGCGTACCGCAGCGCCGGGAGGTCGTGCGGAGAGGGGACGGCGATGATGCCGTCCACCATCTTTCCGAGCAGCAGCTCGACCGCCCGCTCCTGCGGGGTGGGGCTCGAAGCGACGATGACGCTGATGCCGGCATCCCTCAGCGCCGTCTCCACGCTCGCGATGATCGTGAGGTGGAAGTCGTTGTTCAGCACGGGGAGAACGACGCCGACCGTGCCTGATCGCTGAAGCCGCAATCCGCGGCCGAAGCCGTTCGGTCGATAGTCGAGCAACGCGACGGCCGAGCCGATGGCCTTGCGATTGTCCTCGAGAAGATTGCCGCCGTTGAAGTACTTCGAGATGGTGGAGAGAGACAGGCCGGTTTCGCGCTGAATGTCTTTGTAGCTGACCAACCGCGGCCCTTCTCTGTGTATCCGATCGAGCGCTGAGCACCGAAGTTGCGCAAACTCTAGACTAGTCGCCCACCGACATCCTGTTCCCGTCTGACACTCTGTTGCGACGGCGGACGAATTGCCTGATGGGAAGCCTGTCGGCTATGCTTACGAGGTTGTCTGTCGACCGGACTCCCGTCCGATGACGCGGATGACGATGCACATACCCTCCTGCTGCAGAAATACTGCAGCCGTTCTAGTCCAGAGGAGGTGGGTTAGTCATGCATCAGTACGAGTTGATGGTCATCCTCGATCCCGAGATCGATGAGCGCACCGTTGCTCCCAGCCTTGACAAGTTCCTCAACGTGATCCGCACGGATGGCGGAACCGTCGACAAGGTCGACATCTGGGGCAAGCGCCGCCTGGCTTACGAGATCAACAAGAAGGCCGAGGGCATCTACGCCGTCGTCGACTTCACGGCGAACTCGGATGCCACGCAGGAGCTCGACCGCCAGCTGAACCTCTCCGAAGCCGTCATGCGCACCAAGGTGCTGCGTGCCGAGGAGGCCATCGCCCAGGTCGCCGCCGCTGCGAAGCGCGCCGACGAGAAGGCGGCCCGCAAGGCCGACAAGGCGAGCGCCTAGTCCCATGGCAGGCGAGACCATCATCACCGTGGTGGGCAACCTCACGGCCGACCCGGAGCTGCGGTACACGCAGAACGGGCTGGCGGTTGCCAACTTCACCATCGCATCCACTCCCCGCACCTTCGACCGCGCGGCGAACGAGTGGAAGGATGGCGAGGCTCTGTTCCTGCGCGCGAGCGTCTGGCGTGATTTCGCCGAGCACGTCGCTGGTTCATTGACCAAGGGCTCGCGGGTCATCGCTACCGGGCGGCTCAAGCAGCGCTCGTACGAGACGAAGGAAGGCGAGCGACGCACCTCGATCGAGCTCGAGATCGACGAGATCGGGCCGTCGCTGCGTTACGCCACCGCGTCTGTCACGCGTGCTCAGTCGTCGGGAGGCGGCCGCATCGGCGGTGGCCCCAGCGACGACCAGTGGGCTCCCTCAACCCCTTCGTCCGAGTCGAGCGCCGACGTGTGGAACTCGCCGGGCAGCTTCAACGAAGAGACCCCCTTCTAATAACTCCCTGGTGGTTTCGAGCCGGGCCCACGCCCTGCTCAGCCGCCGGTCATCACTAAGGAAAAGAAACCATGGCTGGAAAGTCGAGCGGCGACCGCCGCAAGCCGATCCGCAAGGGTAAGGACGGAAAGAACGCCGCTCCGGCGAAGACCGTCCACGTCGGCGTCATCGACTACAAGGACGTCGCGACCCTGCGCAAGTTCATCTCCGAGCGCGGCAAGATCCGCGCCCGCCGCATCACCGGTGTCTCCGTGCAGGAGCAGCGCCTCATCGCCAAGGCCGTCAAGAACGCCCGCGAGATGGCTCTTCTGCCCTACGCAGGCTCTGGCCGTTAGGAGTCACCCATGTCGAAACTCATTCTGACGCACGAGGTCTCCGGCCTCGGCTCGGCCGGCGACGTCGTCGACGTCAAGAACGGCTACGCCCGCAACTACCTCATTCCGCAGGGCTACGCGATCGCGTGGACCCGCGGTGGTGAGAAGCAGGTCGAGCAGATCAAGTCGGCGCGTGCCGCTCGCGAGCACGCCACGATCGAAGAGGCGCAGGACCTCAAGCTGAAGCTCGAGGCCACCAAGGTCAAGCTTGCCGTCAAGGCGGGCGCCGAGGGTCGCCTGTTCGGTTCGGTGAAGCCGGCTGACATCGCCGACGCCGTGCAGGCAGCCGGTCTCGGCTCGGTCGACAAGCGCAAGATCGAGCTCTCCGCTCCGATCAAGAACGTCGGTGTGCACGAGGCGACCATTCGCCTGCGCGACGACATCAACGCCACGATCACTCTTCAGGTGGTCGCAGCCAAGTAGTTCCGGGGGCGTCTGTCGACGTACTCCTGAAGTCGCATGTAGCGGCGGGTCGTATGCCCGCCGCTACATGTGTTTAACGGCCGCATCGCGCTCATCCGAGCGTCGCTCGGAGGGCGGTCGGGCTACCATCCGGCGGGGTATTCCGCAACCTTTGTCCACACCTCGGGAGTGTCGCTGTTGGCCGTTGCCACAGATATCCCACGAGTTTCTACACACAGGTGCGGGATAACTATTTTCCCGGTCAGACGGCGTTTCACGCCAAAAGAATTTCAGTTATCCCCAGATTTGCTCACACCTTCTGCACACGGCCCTCGGCGTTTCGCCCAGATTGTGCACAGAGTTATCCACAGGTCGAGTTGTGGCCGTGCGCACGCACTCCCTAGTGTGAAGCAGCGTCGCGAAGCGAGGGGTTCCAAGCCGCGGAAAAGGGTCTTTGTCGGGGGTGGCTGAGACCGTAGTAACGCACGGCCGGAAGCCATGGCATCCTCGCCGGGCGCGTGGGCGCAACCGGCCCGCGACGGGGGCCACGAAAGAACACGACTCATGAGCGCCAGAGCGGCGCTGGGGGAAACTGGAGGTCTGGGTGTCGATCGCTCACCTTGGTCTGGCAGACAGTCGCACGGCGCCCGAGGGTCGCTCGCCGGAGCGCGTGCCTCCGCATGATCTGCTCGCCGAGCAAAGCGCGCTCGGCGGCATGCTTCTCAGCAAGGACGCAGTGGCCGACGTCGTCGAGACCGTGCGGGGCGGCGACTTCTACATCCCCAAGCACGAGGTGATCTTCGAGTCGGTCCTTTCGCTCTACTCGCGCGGCGAGCCGACGGACGTGATCGCCGTCACCGACGAGCTGAGCAAGGTGGGCGACCTCAGCCGTGCCGGCGGGCCGGAGTACCTGCACACCCTCACGAGCCTGGTACCCACGGCCGCGAACGCGGGCTACTACGGCGAGATCGTCGCCGAGCGAGCTCTGCTGCGTCGCCTCGTCGAGGCCGGCACGCGCATCACGCAGATGGGCTACGCGGGCGAGGGCGAGGTTCTCGACCTGGTGAACCAGGCGCAGGCCGAGATCTACTCGGTGACCGGGTCGACCGAGAGCGAGGACTACATCCCGCTCACGGATGCCGTCACCGTCGCCATCGACGAGATCGAGGCCGCCAAGCACAAGGATGGCACGATGACCGGTGTGCCGACCGGCTTTGCCGACCTGGATGACCTGACCAACGGTCTGCACCCCGGGCAGATGGTCATCGTCGCGGCCCGCCCGGCACTGGGCAAGTCGACCCTTGCCCTGGACTTCGCCAGGGCCGCCGCCATCAAGCATGACCTGCCGACCATCTTCTTCTCCCTGGAGATGGGGCGCAGCGAGATCGCGATGCGTCTGCTCTCCGCGGAGGCGTCCGTTCCGCTGCAGAACATGCGAAAGGGCACCGTCGACCAGCGCGACTGGACGACGATCGCCGCGACCAGGGGCCGTATCAACGACGCTCCCCTCTACATCGACGACAGCCCGAACATGACCCTCGTCGAGATCCGCGCCAAGTGCCGAAGGCTCAAGCAGCGAGTGGGCCTCAAGATGGTCGTCATCGACTACCTGCAGCTCATGACGAGCGGCAAGCGGGTCGAGAGTCGTCAGCAGGAAGTCAGCGAGTTCTCGCGTGCGCTGAAGCTGCTCGCGAAGGAACTGCAGGTTCCGGTCGTCGCTCTCTCCCAGCTGAACCGTGGGCCCGAGCAGCGCTCCGACAAGCTGCCCGCCCTGTCCGACTTGCGAGAGTCGGGTTCGATCGAGCAGGACGCCGACGTGGTCATCCTGCTGCACCGCGAGAGCGCCTACGAGAAGGACAACCCCCGAGCGGGGGAAGCCGACCTCATCGTCGCCAAGCACCGCAACGGGCCGACCCGCACGGTGACCGTGGCGTTCCAGGGGCACTTCTCCCGGTTCGCCGACATGGCGGCGGGGTAGCGCTCGTTCCGCGCATAAATGGCCGATTCCAGAACAGAATGGCCGGTAGCTGGGCAATCCGTCACATTGCTCGGAATGCTGCTGTCGACGCGTCAGCCATAGCCGGGTTTCGTGGGGTCCGTCAGAGGTTATGTCCGCCACGGTAGCGTGCGGCCGGGTGGTGCTCGGGCAGGCGCGCGTTGCCGAAGAATCGCTCGCGTAGCGTCTCGGCAGGGGCGTACTCCTCGCGGATGCGACCGCGCTTGCGGAGCTCGGGTACCACGAGCTCTGTGAAGTCGCGCACCGTCTCGTAGGAGTGGTACTGCCTGAGGTTGATGCCGTCGATGCCGTCCTCGTCGAGCCACTTCTCGATCTCGTCGGCCACGACCTTCGGGGTGCCCGCGACGTAGAAGCGGTCGTGCCGCTGGCGGCGCAGCGACTCGATCGCCTGGCGCACAGTCGCCCCATCGGGGAATCGTTTGGCGACGGGGTGCTCCGCAGGCAGGCCCGCGGCGACGATCGCGTCGGAGACCGGCATGTCGGGCGGGAATGCGGTGATGTCGAAAGGGAAACCGGAGTGGGCAAGGACGCCGTCGAGGCTGGCGTTCTGCTGATAGGCGCGTTCCTTCTCGGCGACCTCGGCGTCGGTGCGGCCCACAACGATGCCCGCCTGCACGACGAACTTCACGTCCTCGCGCTCGCGTCCCTGCGCCTGGGCGGAGTCGCGCACTTTATTCGCGTTGTTCTGGAAGTCCGCCACGGTGTGGCCGCCTGTGAAGACAACCTCGGCGTGCTTGCCCGCGAACGCGATGCCAGCCGGCGACCCTGTGGCCTGGAACAGCAGGGGCACGCGCTGCGGGGTCGGGGCTACGAGGTGCGGGCCCGCGACCTTGAAGTGCTTGCCGACGTGGTTGATCGCGTGCACCTTCGCGGGATCGCTGTAGTTGCCGGCTGCCGGGTCGTTGAGTACTGCATCCTCCTCCCACGAGCCCTCCCACAGCTTGTAGAGCACGTCGACGTACTCGTCGGCGATGCGGTAGCGCTCGTCGTGCTCGATCTGGTCGTCGAGACCGAAGTTGCGCGCCGCGTTGCTGAGGTAGGAGGTCACGATGTTCCAGCCGATGCGGCCGTTCGTCAGGGCGTCCAGGGTCGACATGCGGCGTGCGAACGCGAAGGGAGGCTCGTAGGTGGTGGAGAAGGTGACGCCGAAGCCGATGCGGTCGGTGACAACCGCCATCGCCGGGATCACCAGCAGCGGGTCGAGGTTCGGGATCTGCAGCCCCTCGCGGATGGCCGTCTCGGGGCCGCCGCGGAAGGTGTCGTACGCGCCGACGACGTCCGCGAGGAAGATACCGTCGAGGCCGCCGGACTCGACGAGTTGCGCGAGCTCCGTCCAGTATCCGAGTTCGTGGAAGCGGTGCCGGTGGTTGCCGGGCAGCCGCCAGAGCCCGTGCGTGATGTGGCTCACGCAGGCCATCTCGAAGACGTTGACGAAGAGTTTCTTGGGCTCGCTGGTGGCGTTAGTCATCTGTGCTGCTGCTTCTCTGATTCGGTTGGGGGTGTTGCCTCGCCGGTCGACCAGAATTGGCCGAGGGCGGTGTCGTTGAGCAGCGCGTCGCCGAGGGCGCGCGCCTTGTACCTGGTGGGGTTGTGGGATGCGAGGGTGCGGGCGTTGCGCCAATGGCGGTCGAACGCCCGGCCGGTGTCCGTCGCCGAGGCGCCGCCGATTTCGAAGAGGTTGGTCGCCGCGCGCAGCACGGCGGGCAGCACGACGAGCTGTGCCGCGGTCGTGGCCTGGATCGCCGCGTCGGCTGCGGCGGTGGTATCCGACGTCCCGTCGCGCTGCGCTACGTGTGAGCGCGTGATCGCGTCGGCGGCGCCGCGCAGCGCCGCGCCGGCCTGATACGACAGCGCTGCCAGCTCGCCGACGGCTTCCTGCACGATCGGGTCCTGCCGCGCCGTGGGCCCAGAGCCGTGGCTGTAGACGCGGGTGCGCCCCTGCACGAACACGACCGCGTCGCTGACGATGGAGCGCCCGATGCCCTCGACGCAGGCGAGCAGGACGAGTTGGAGAAAGGACTCCGCATGGCTCGGGCCGCGGTCGTCGAGGCGCCACACGAGGTCCTGCGTGTCCACCGCGACGTGGTTGAAGACCGTGGTGCCGCTGCCGGTGAAGCGCTGACCGAAGCCTGTCCAGTCGTCGATGCGCTCAACGCCTGCGGCTTCCGTCGCCACGATCACTCCGGCCGAGCGGCCGTCCGCTGTCTGGGCGGAGACGGAGATCCAGTCGGCGAACAGGGTGCCCGTGCTGTAGAACTTTCGGCCATCGAGAAGCCAGCCGTTGCCGTCGCGCGTGAGCCGCGTGTCGAGCGCGCCGACCTGGGCGGCGCTGTGCTCGTGCGAGGCGTTGCCGAAGATGGCGCCGTCGGCGATCAGCCGCAGGATGCGCTCTCTGCGCGGGTCGGCCGCGCTGACCGTCAGGCGGTCGATCAGGGCGAAGTGCGAACGGAAGAGTTGTGCGAGGTTCGGGTCGGCCTGCGCCAGACGGGCGAGCATCTCGAACAGCTCTGCCGGGGTCGCGCCGAGGCCCCCGAACTCGACGGGCAGCGTCAGCCGCGTGAACCCGGCCTCGCGCAGCGCCGCGACCTGCGCGAAGGGCTGGACGCGCTCGAGCTCGCGCTTGACCGCGGTCTCGGCGACGGCGCGGAACACGTCGGCAAATTGCGCGGCGAAGCGCGCTGCGCGATCGGCCGCCCACCCGGGCTGGACGCGGAGATGAGGTGGCGCGTCGCTCACGCGGGGCCCACCCGCGGCGTGCCGCTCGTCGACGGCTCGGTCGAGGCCGCGGGAGCGTCGGTTCTCTCGTCCTCCGAGGTCTTCCCCCACCTCGGCGGCCGTCCGTTGAGGACGTAGTCGCCGATGGCCCGCTTTCGGTAGACCGCCGGGTTGTGCGAGGCGATGGTGCGCACGTTGCGCCAGTGCCGGTCAAGGGCAATGCCGCGCCCGACGGCGGAGGC
>JBQCJQ010000540.1:0-3745 GCA_051952615.1 Humibacter sp. | reverse complement strand
CGGAAAGCCATGATCGCCACGTACAGCACGAGGCACGGCATGGCGACGAGCAGGGCGAGCAGAACGAACGCGAACGCGATGGTGCTGCCGGAGCGAGGGGCCCACACGTCGATTGTCGGCAGGGTGTTGAGTGCTTCAGGCAACGTCTGCGGCAATTCAGCCGGCGCCTTGCCGACCTGCTGGGCATCGACGTTCCACCCCGGAACCCCACCTGTCAGCCAGACGTTCGTGGGGATCGGACGGGCGACCCCATCAGAGTCGACGTACGCGAGCACCACCATTTTGTCTGCCCGGTAGATGTCGAACGGCCAGTTCTCGATCTCACCGCTGGCGAACACCTCGACGGTCTGGGTCGACGGAGGCGACTGGGCCTTGAAGACGATGGCCTGGCTGCCCTGAATCGGAGAGACGATCACGTGGATGTCCGTGGTGAGCGAGAACTGATCGCCGGTCAACAAGGTCTGCGACGGGTCGATCGAGACGTTCAGATCGATGCGCTGAGCCGCGGCATCCACGCGCTCGACGTTGAGCACGACGGTGACGCCGCCGGATTCAGGCTCAGGCTCAGTCGACCCGAGCCCCGCGACCCGGCCGCTCAGCGCGTAGAGCGTGACGACGACCGCGTACACCACGATGAACGCCCCGACGATGATGACGAGAAGTCGCGAGACACGTGGGCGCCGTCGCGGAGGTTTCACGCGCGCCGAGTCGTCACTCGCGTCGGTGTTCGCGCCGTCCCCCACGCGTGAGAGCCTACGGCCCACTGAACGTCGGTGGGCACTGCCATGCTGGATCTCATGACCCGCTTCATCGCCCTGCTGCGTGGCATCAACGTCGGCGGCCGCACGATCAAGTCCGCCGAGCTGGCCGACGTTTTCCGCTCGCTCGGGTACGACAATGTGAAGACCGTGCTCGCGAGCGGCAATGTGGTTTTCGAGGCGGATGGCCGGGCATCGGCTCTGCGGTCGAAGATCGAGAAGGCGCTCGGCGACCGATTCGAGTACGACGCGAAGGTGCACGTGCTCGACACGGATGCCCTCACGGCCACGATCGATACGTATCCGTTCGAGGAGCGTGAGGGCTGGCATCGCTACGTCGTCTTCCTGATCGGGGCTCCACCGGGCGGGACCGGAACGGAGCGTCCCGACGACCTCGACGAGATCGTCCACAATGCGCTCGAGCTCGAGCTCGATCCGGCACTGGAGCAGATCGCCGACGGTGGATCGGTGCTCTACTGGACGGTCGAACGCGGCCACACTCTCGACAGCGTCGTCGGCAAACGACTCGGCACAGCCCGCGGCAAGGCCCTCACCACGAACCGCAACCTGAACACGCTGGGAAAGCTCTTGTGAGCGGGGCGTCGTCGGCCAAGCCCGCCGCCACGGAGCGCCCCATTCTCCGCGTGGCCGACGCGGATGCCTGGCGTGCGTGGCTCAAGGCGAACCACACGAGCAGCAAGGGCGTGCAACTCGTGCTGGCGAAGGGGTCTGCCGCGGGCATCCGCTACGCGGAGGCGCTCGACGAGGCGCTCTGCTTCGGCTGGATCGACGGGCGCAAGCAGGGACTGAGCGACACGGAGTGGGTGCAGGTCTTCACCCCGCGCACCGCGAAGAGCATCTGGTCTCAGCGCAACAGGGAGCACATCGCCCGGCTCGAGTCCGAGAATCGGATGACCGACGCCGGCCGCGCCGAGGTGGAGCGCGCCAAGGCTGACGGCCGGTGGGATGCCGCCTACGCCGGCTCCAGCACGATCGAGGTTCCGGATGACCTGGCCGCGGCTTTGGCGGCCAGCCCGGAGGCCACCGCGATGTTCGCCACGCTGACGAGCCAGAACAGGTTCGCCATCCTGTTCCGCATCGGCAACGTGAAGCGCGCAGAGACGAGGGCCCGCAAGATCACGGAGTACGTCGCGATGCTGGAGCGCGGCGAGACTATTTACAAGCAATTGAGGCGAGAGTAGTGAGAGCTCACTCTCACTACCGAGCCGATTGCGCTTGTTGAGCGGCGACAGCCGCGAACACAAGCAATTGAGGCGAGAGCGGTGAAAGCTTGCTTTCACCGCCAAGCCGATTGCAGCGGGTGGAGCGGCGGCAGCCGCGAACATCCGCAGGGACGACGAGAGCAGTAGGCGCCAGCTAGCGTCGTTACATGAGCCTCTGGATCTGCGCCACCTGCGGAGTCGAGCACGCCGACACTCCCACCCCACCTGCCGAGTGCACCATCTGCAGCGATGACCGGCAGTGGGTGCCACGCACCGGCCAGGCCTGGACGACGGCGGACGAGCTGCGTGCTGCAGGCATCCGCGTGTCAGTGGAAGAGATCGAGCCCGGCCTCATCGCCGTGACCAGCGACCCGTCGGTGGGCATCGGTCAGCAGTCGATGCTGGCCACCACGCCGGGCGGAAACGTGCTGTTCGACCCGATCGGCTATGTCGACGACGATGCTGCGGCGCGAGTGCTCGAGCGTGGTCCGGTGATCGGCATCGTCGCCAGCCATCCGCACATGTACGGCGCGCAGGTGTCGTGGTCGCGGGCGCTCGGCGACGTACCGGTGTACGTCAACGCGGCCGATGCCGAGTGGGTCCGCAGGCCGGATGCGAGCATCCGGGAGTTCGAGGGATCTCTCGAACTCACCCCGGGCCTCACGCTGCACACGCTCGGCGGGCACTTCAAAGGGAGCACCGCCCTGCTGTGGGACGCTGGCGCGGACGGCAAGGGCGTGCTGTTCGCCGGCGACGCGATCTTCCCGAATCCGAACGGCACCTCCGTGTCGTTCATGCGCAGCTTCCCCAACCTGGTGCCGCTCTCGGCCGCGGTCGTCGAGCGGGTCGCGTCGAGCGCGTTGGCGTTGCGTTTCGACCGGCTCTACAACAACTTCGGGCGGAGCGTGCCATCGGATGTCCACGCCGTCGTCCGCGGCTCGGCCGACCACTACATCGAGTGGGTGCGCGGCGACCATGACGATCTGACGTAGCCGCGCGGCGACCACGACGACCTGACGTAGCCGCGCGACGACCTGACGTAGCCGCGCGGCTCCCCCTGCGCGGCGGGCCGTGAGCGCACACGACCGAACCCGGGCGCATCGAAACGGTATGGGTGCTCGAAACGGTATGGGTGCGGGGACAGCGCGCGCTGACCGATCAGTCTGAGGATTCGGCGGTCTACGGTCGCGACAGGTCGTCCTGGATCTCGCGGATGGTCGTGGCGAGCATGCCCGACGTGAGCAGCCCCGGACCCAGAGGTCCGGAGGAGTCCTCCCCGAGTGGCGGCAAAAGGCGCAAGGCCTCGCGGACTCCGGCCGTCATGTGCCCTAGCTGCCACCGAACTTCTTCTGCCCGGCCCACCTCCGCGTCGGGCGCGGCCAGAGCGGAAGCCTTCGCGGCGTACGCAGCCGCGCCCAAGGCGTGCGCACCCATGTGCGCAACTCCCGAGGCTTGCCCCGCTGCTTGCGCGGCCGCCCTCGCCGCTGGACTCTTCACCGACTCGATCGCGCGACCCGCGACGAACCGACGACGAATCTCGCCGGCGGCGTCGAGCTCAGATCGTCCGAACGCCCGTGCGCGCTCGATGCCGTCTCGTGCGCGACCATCGTCGGGCGCCTCGGCTTCGAACAGCGCCAGAACGCGTTCCGCGCAGTCGGCAGCCCACAGCGCGACACGACGCCGTTCGGCCTCGCTGAGGGTCTGCGATGAAGCCACGCGATCGACTCCGATCGTCAGGCGGCCGCGGCGACGACAGCGAGCAGC
>JBQCJQ010000539.1:0-2300 GCA_051952615.1 Humibacter sp. | reverse complement strand
TGCCCCGCTCCGCCACCCGCGCCGCGATCGTCTCGTGCAGCGCGGTGCGCCGCACCCCCCTGCCGACACCGTGCGCGAAGCGGTGCTCTGCTCGCCTCGCCCCCTGTACGTACGCGACGCCGAGCAGGTCGGCACCTGGCGGCTCGAGGTCGAGGTCACGCAGCAGCCGCCACGCTCCGGGCATGAGCCCCTCGCCGCAGGCCTTGTCGATAGGAGTCTCCCGCGGTTCGATCACCACGACGTCGATCCCGGCGTCGCGGGCGAGCAGCGCCGAGACCAGCCCGATCGGTCCGCCGCCCACCACGGCGAGCTGCACGTCGGGCGTCACGCCGCCGAGTCCGTCAGCGCGGCGAGCGCCCGCTCCTCCGCCGGAATGCGGAACCGCAGCAGGAACACGGCGTTCAGCACGGTGAAGGCGATGGCGGTGATCCACCCGGTGTAGACCAGCGGCAGCGCGGCTCCGTCCACGGCGACCGCGACGTAGTTCGGATGCCGCATCCACCTGTAGGGCCCACGGTGCACGGCGCTCAGGCCGGGCACGACGATGACGCGAGTGTTCCACTGCGGACCGAGCGCGTGGATGCACCACCAGCGCAGCGCATTCGCGAGCAGCACCAGCGCGAGCATCGGCCAGCCGAGCCACGGCAGGAAGACTCCCCCGAGCCAGGCCTCCACGAGGCATCCGACGAGCAGCCCGACGTGCAGCAGGATCATCGGCGCCACCTGCCCCCTGGCGTACTCCTTGCCGCCGTGCGCGAACGACCACCTGGCGTTGCGCGCGGCAACGACGAGCTCCGCGACGCGCTCCACCCCGACGAGCAGCACGAACGCCGTGTACCAGATCACGCGGCGATGCTCTCCGGCCAGCGCAACAGCACGAGCTCTGCTGTGACGCCGGGCCCGAGCGCGAACAGCAGGCCGACATCCCCTGGAACCGGCGTTCTCATCGCATCGGCGAGGATGCCGAGCACGGCCGCCGACGACTGGTTGCCGGTCGCCGCGAGGGCGCGCCAGCTGGGCTCGAGCGCGGCATCCGTGAGCCCAAGAGCCTCCGCGAACGCCTGCAGCACCTTCGGCCCACCGGGATGCGCGAGCCACGTGGACACGTCCCGCACCGTCATCCCGTG
The DNA here is from genome assembly GCA_051952615.1 of Humibacter sp. Taxonomy (GTDB): domain Bacteria; phylum Actinomycetota; class Actinomycetes; order Actinomycetales; family Microbacteriaceae; genus Humibacter. The sequence continues at coordinate 1,173 of JBQCJQ010000539.1, read as the reverse complement.
CTCGTCGAGCAGCGCGTGAACGTCACCCGCGAAGTGTTTCGCGATCACGTCCGGGACGCCGGCGCTGAGCACGATGCGGAAGCCGCTGCCGCCGATGTCCCACCCGATCACGTCTTCGGTCTGCGGGTACAGGCTGCTGCGGGTGTCGACCACCTCGGGCCCGTCGAGCCCGCGCTCGGCCGCGAACTCGTCGCCCACCACGATGACCGCGGCGGCGCCGTCGCCGAACAGGCCGCTCGCCACGATGTTCGCCATCGAGTCGTCGCCCCGCTGCACGGTCAGCGAGCAGAGCTCGACGGAGACGAGCACGGCGACGTCACGTGGATGCCCGACGAGATAGTCGTGCACGCGTGCGAGGCCGGCTGCTCCCGCGACGCATCCCAGCCCGAACGACGGAAGCCGCTTCACGTCGCTGCGCATGCCGACGCGCGCGGCGAGCTGGGCGTCGATGGACGGCGCTGCCACCCCCGTCACCGAGGTGAAGAGCACGAAGTCGACCTCGTCGGCCCTGATGCCCGCCGCGGCGAGCGCATCCCTCGTCGCCTGCTCGGCGAGGTCGGTTCCCGCCGCGATGAAGAGGTCGTTCGCCTCGTGGAAGGAGTCGAGTGTCGAGTACCGGTCGAGCTCCATCACGAGGTTGCGGCTCTCGACGCCGCTGGAGGCGTGGATGCGCCGCAGCACGGCCGCGCGCGCGGGGTCGTGAGTGAGCAGGGGCTCGAGCACTCCCGTGATCTCCGCCTGCGAATAGCGGTGTGCTGGGACGGCCGGCGCGGCCGCCACGATACGGGACACAGGGGGACGGTATCACGGGGCGCCCTGGCCGTCGGCCGCTCCCGGCGGATGTGCAGCGGTGGGCCTCTGCTGCCGCGCCGGCTAGCCGCGCTGCGGGAGCTGCTGCAGAGTCCAGCGGTTGCCGTCCGGATCCTCGAACGTGACGAACCGGCCCCACGCGAGGTCTTCGACCTCACTCGCGTCGACGCCGTTCGCGATGAGGTGATCTCGTGCGGCATCCGCATCGTCGACCACCATCTGCACGCCGCGCTGGCTGCCGACCGCCATCTCGGTCAGGCCCTTGCCGAACGCGATCGAGCACGCCGACCCGGGAGGGGTGATCTGGATGAACCGGATGTCGTCGCTCACGGTGTGGTCGTAGTCGACCGGGAAGCCGAGCTG
>JBQCJQ010000538.1:0-5920 GCA_051952615.1 Humibacter sp. | reverse complement strand
ACGAACGCTTGATAGAAGGACGCGGTCGCCCAGGTCGCGAGCAGCACAATGGCCGCAACCGGCAGCAGTGGCACCACGTGTGATGGCAGCCGCAGCCTCGGGCGCAGAGATCGCCATACGCCGGGTGTACGTCGAACCGTCTCGGGGCTGAGCGCGATCAGAACGATGCCCAGGACGGCCACGAGCCCTGCGAGCGCGTAGATCAACTGCCGCGGGGCGGGGCCGAACTGCACGAGTGTGCCCGAGACCACGGCGCCGATCGCCAGGCCCAGCATCGGCAGCTGGCTCGACGCGACAGTCGTCAGCCACGCCGGCCGGGCCGGTGCGGCATCCACGACGTAAGCGGTGACGTTGCTGCTGGCGATTCCTGCGCCCAGGCCGGTGAGTGCTCGTGCTGCGAGCAGCGTGCCGATGCTGTGCACGTCGATGAACAGCGCGAACGCGGCGAGCAGCAAGATCAGGCTCGCGATCGCTGTCGTGCGCCGCCCCAGATGATTCGAGAGCCGCCCCGTCGTCAGAAGGGCGATGAGCACGCTCAGGGCGTAGACGACGATCGTGAGGGAGATGTCCGCATTCGTGAAGCCGTCAGCAGCCCGGTACGTGTTGTAGAGCGGGATCGGGGCCGCCGCACCGATGAACACCGCCAGCAGCGAGACCACCGCAGACATGAAGGCGAACCAGAGGGGTCGGCGAGTCCCGGCACGTCCCTGCCGGCTCACGGTTGTCGTGCCCATGCGTCAGGATCCGGGTGCGATCGCGCACGCCGCAACGCACACCCAGGTGCCGTTCCGCTTCTGGTAGGTGTCGGTGTACAGGGCCTCCTGACGGGTTCCGTCGGAGACGAGCGTGTAGGTCGTGCGCCCATGGATCAGCGCGACGTCGCTCAGGATGCGCACCTTGACCTCTTCCAGCGTGAGATCGGTGAACGGTCGCGGGCCCGCGATGTACTCCAGATACTCGGCCTTCGTGCGCGTGACGCCGGGAGTCTGCACGATGAAATCCTCGGCCAGCAGGTCACGGAACCGATCGGCGTTGCTGGACTGGTCGGCCTCGTTGTAGTCGAGGTTCAGCTGTTCGAGGATCGCGAGGTCTTCGGCAGATGGTGTCATGACGTCCATTTCGTGACTCCTTAAAGGACTATTCAGTCCATGCTACGTCGGCGACGGATGCATGGCCAACGCTGCTGTCTACCGCGATCTGGGACCTCTGCTCCCAGGCTAGTCCGGACTTTCTAGTCCATTAATTGACTATTGTTATGGGCAGGGGGAGCATGAAACCAGACGACACCAGGAGGCATCATGTCGAATCCTGAAGAGACGTCCGCCGGCTACCACCCGACGACGACGCACGCTGCGTGGGGTGCCGGGCACCCGCGTCTGCTGGTGGCCAGCGACGACAACAGATTCGTTCACGAGATCGATTGCGATCTCACCCTCGTCGGCTCGGCCGACGATTCCGATCTCGTGCTCCGCGCCACGGACCCGGTGCACGCCAAGATCACGCACGACTCCATCGACGAGTACGAGTTGCAGATGGTCGGCCGGGGCGACACCAGCCACGGCCCGGAAGCCACGCTTCGCACGGGAGCGTACTTCACCGCAGGTCCCTGGCGACTCGTGTTCGCACGTGACGAGTACGCCGACCACGGACGCCCCTACGGCGGCCGCAACGGAGGCGAAGGCGCGTATCAGAGACCGCAGAAGCCCCGCCCGGACTACGCACACGACCACCCGACCTCGTCGATCAGGCGGTGCGAGCTCAAGAAGCCGGAAGAGACCAGCGACGCCGCGCAGCTTCGAGCGATCGCCGAGTCCGTGCTGTCATCCGCTTCCCTCGATCCATCGGGCGAACGAACGGCTGAACTTCGCATCGTCAACGACGAGGCTGCGGGTGTCTACGAGGCGACGGTGGGCGGCCGTGAGGCCGGAGGGGTGACGTACAACCTCATCGGCGACGACCGGATCGTGCTGCTGGCAGTGTCGGTGTTCCCCGAGTTCCGCGGACAGGGCGTCGCGACGGACCTGGTCCGCACGGTTCTCGACGACGCTCGGGCGAGCGGGAAGACGATCACGAACTACTGCCCCGTCGTGGCGGATTTCATCGAGCACAATCCCGCATACCTGGACCTCATCGACCACGATCATCCCGGCGCATACAGCACGCACCTGCCCGCGTAGCTCCCGGTATCGTCCGCATGCGCATCGTCGTGTCGGGAACCCATCGGCCGTCGCCGGCCTAGCCGCCGGCGCGCTCCTCCCCCGCAGCGGCCGTCAGTCCTGACAGGTAGGCGGTCAGGATGCGCCGCAGCCGCGGCTCCAGGTCGACGAGAGCGTGGGCCATCCGCGGGTCGGATCGGTAGAGCTCGGCGACCTCGGGCGGCGGATTGGAGATCTGCCAGAACGTCCCGGCGACGGAGGTGGCGGTGGCGACCAGGTCGGCGACATCCTGGTCGGTCAGAGCGGGAAGGGATGCTCGGGTCGCGTCGGCGAGCTGCCGAAGGTAGTGGCCGGTCGTGAGCTTGAAGGTGCGCACGGCGTCGATCGAGACGTTGCGCTCCAGGTTGAGCGGCGCCTGTGCGAGCAGATCGCAGAACGGGCCACGTGCGGCCAAGGTGCCGGCGTAGGCAGCGGCGACCGCCGCCGGAGAGTGTGCGGAGTGCAGCGCCTCGACAAGGGCCGGCGCCCACTCGCGCCATCCCTCGGCCGTGAGGCGCAGGAAGATCTCCTCCCTGGTCTCGAAGTACCGCAGCATCGCCGACTTGTGCATTCCGACGGCCTCGGCGATGTCGGTGAGCGTGACCGACCGGATGCCCTCACGCTCGCCCAGCGACCGGGCGGCCTCGAGGATGGCCTCTTCGCGCGCCGCCTTCGCCTCGGGAGACCGGGCGCGCTGGAAGTCGGTGCTCGTGCTCATGCAACAAGTTTACCGCAACGGGGTTGCGTAAGTTAGTGCAACTGTGTTTTATTAATGACATGCAACAGACATGGTTCATCACCGGTTCCTCACGCGGCTTCGGCCGCTCCCTCGTCGTCGCCGCTCTGAAGGCCGGCGACAGCGTCGCTGCGACCGCGCGACGCCCCGAACAGCTCGACGAGCTGGTCGCCGAATACGGAGACCGCATCCTGCCGCTTCGACTCGATGTCACCGACGCGAGCCAAGCTCAGCAGGCCCTGACAACGGCGCACGAGCACTTCGGCCGCCTCGACGTGATCGTCAACAACGCCGGCTACGCCAACGTCTCCCCCATCGAGACGACCGACGACGCCGACTTCCGCACCCAGTTCGAGACCAACTTCTGGGGGGTCTACAACGTGTCGAAGGCGGCGATCCCGCTGCTGCGCGCGCAGGGCGGCGGGCTGGTCATCCAGTTCTCATCGGTCGGCGGCCGGGTCGGAGGCTCACCGGGTATCGCCTCGTACCAGGCGGCGAAGTTCGCGATCGACGGCTTCAGCCGCGTGCTGCGAGTCGAGACCGCGCCGTTCGGCGTCAAGGTGCTCGTCGTGGAGCCGAGCGGCTTCCGCACCGACTGGGCGGGGTCGTCGATGGAGATCCGCGAGATCCCCGAGCATTACGAGCAGACCGTAGGAATGGTCAACCGACAGCTGCGGCAGAGCACCGAAGGAGCGGCCGGAGATCCGGACCGCGCGGCCGAGATCCTGGTCGCCCTCGCCAAGCGTTCGGACATCCCCGAGCACCTCCCGCTGGGCGTGACCGCCACGGAGATGTCCGTCGAGCTCGACCGCAGGCTCCTGGATGACGACCAGCGCTGGAGCGCCGTGTCGCGTTCGGCCGACTTCGGGCAGCCGTACCCTGCGGAGTTCCCGCCGGACGCGGAGGAGTCCGACGCGGCGTAGGACGTAGTACGGCGGCTGGCGGGGTGTGGATGCACACGCTCTGGTGAGTGAAGAATGTTCATCCACGCCTCGCGCGCGCCGCTGTACTGTGAGTCGCGTTCATAGGAAGGGGAAAGCGATGCCTCGCTTCACGACGTCCGACGGGACGGAGATCTACTACGTCGACTACGGTCAGGGCCGTCCGGTCACGTTCAGCCACGGTTGGCCGCTGAGCTCCGACGCCTGGTCGACCGAGCTCAAGCTCCTGGCCGACAACGGCTTCCGCGCGATTGCGCATGACCGTCGCGGACACGGCCGCTCGACGGACACGTACTCGGGCAACGACCTCGACACGTACGCACGCGACCTCGGCGAACTCTACGCTCACCTCGATCTGCACGATGCCGTGGCAGTCGGCCACTCCACCGGCGGTGGTGAGGCCGTGAAGTTCGCGGCGAACTACGCCGACGGCCGCGTGCGCAAGGTGTTCACCGCCGGCGCGATCAACCCCGTCATGGTGAAGAGCGACAGCAACCCCGACGGTCTGCCGATCGAGGCGTTCGATGAGATCCGCGCGAATGTCGCCGGGGACAAGTCGAGCTTCTGGTTCGACCTGGCCCAGCCGTTCTACGGGTTCAACCGGGATGGCGTCACAGAGTCGAAGGGACTCGTCTACGACTTCTGGCGCCAGAGCCAGATGGCGGGCATCGCGGGTGCGTACGACTGCGTCAAGGCATTCTCGGAGACGGACCTCACCGAAGACCTGAAGGCGCTCGACGTGCCGATCTTCATCGCGCACGGCACCGACGACCAGATCGTGCCGATCGCGGATGCCGCGCGCAAGGCGATCAACCTCGTGAAGCACGGCACCCTCAAGGAGTACGAGGGCCGGTCGCACGGCATCTGGGGCGACTACCAGAAGGAGCTCGACCAGGACCTCCTCGCCTTCGTCACGGAGTAGCTCACCCCCTGGGCGACACGGCGTTGGCCTTGACCGTCTTCGCGTACCAGTCGAAGCTCTTCTTCGGAGTGCGCTCCAGGGTGTGGAAGTCCACGTGCGTCAGGCCGAACTGCAGCGTGTAGCCGGCCTCCCACTCGAAGTCGTCGAGGAGGGCCCATACGAACTGGCCTTCGAGCGGCACACCGGCCTCGATGGCCCTGGCCGCCTGCTGCATGTGGCTGCGCAGGTAGTCGATGCGCTGCACATCGTCGAGACCGTGCTGGCCTGTGGAGTCGGGGATGCCGTTCTCGGTGAGCAGGATCGGCACCCTGGGGTAGTCGTTCGCGACCCGCGTGAGGATGTCGTACAGCCCTGGCGCCCAGATCTGCTGCCACGGCGCTTTGGATGTCGGGTGGATCCGCACGAACTGCCCGTTGAGGTCCACGCCGGCCACGCCGTAGTAGTTCACACCCAGCACACCGATCGGCGACGAGATGGTCTTCAGGTCTCCGTCGCGGATGAGGGCGCGGAAGGTGTCAGGATCGGCGGGAAGCTGCCCGTTGCCGGTGCCGATCGCGTCGGTGGGATAGCTGCCTTTCAGCACCGGGTCGAGGAACAGGCGGTTCTGCACCGCGTCCATGTTCTTCGTCGGGCCCTCGGCACCGTCTCCGGACGGCGTGAGCGGTGTCAGGTTCAGCACGGGTCCGATCCGGCCTTTCGCGCCACGCGCCTTCCAAGCCTGCACCGCGAGGCCGTGCCCGAGCAGCTGGTGGTGCACCGCGGCGGCGGCCTGGTTGGGATCCATCACACCCGGCGCGTTGGTGCCGTTCCAGTAGCCGTTGAACGCGGTCGTCTTCGGCTCGTTGATGGTGAGCCAGTCGGCATCGACATCCTTGAACGCATCGAAGAGGATGCCCGCGTAATCACCGAATCGACTCGCGACATCGCGGGATGGCCAGCCTCCGGCATCCTGCAGTGCCTGCGGCAGATCCCAGTGGTACATCGTGATGGCCGGGCGGATGCCCCGCTCCGCGAGCGCGTCGATGACTCCCTTGTAGAAGTCCAGACCCTTCTGATTCACCGCACCGGAACCGGTCGGCTGGATGCGCGGCCACGCGATCGAGAACCGATATGCGCCGACGCCGAG
>JBQCJQ010000537.1:0-6740 GCA_051952615.1 Humibacter sp. | reverse complement strand
GAGGCAAAGGCCAAGGGCAACAAGACCCGCATCATCGGGCCGAACTGCCCCGGAATCATCACGCCGGGCGAGTCGCTCGTGGGCATCACGCCTGCCAACATCACCGGCAAGGGCCACGTCGGACTCGTCTCGAAGTCGGGCACGCTGACCTACCAGATGATGTACGAGCTGCGTGACCTGGGCTTCTCCACCGCCATCGGCATCGGGGGAGACCCGATCATCGGCACGACGCACATCGACGCGCTCGCCGCGTTCGAGGCCGACCCCGAGACGAAGGCGATCGTGATGATCGGCGAGATCGGCGGTGACGCCGAGGAGCGTGCGGCCGACTTCATCAAGGCCAACGTGACGAAGCCGGTCGTCGGCTACGTCGCTGGCTTCACCGCGCCGGAGGGCAAGACGATGGGCCACGCCGGCGCGATCGTGTCCGGTTCGGCCGGCACCGCGCAGGCCAAGAAGGAGGCCCTCGAGGCCGCGGGCGTCAAGGTCGGCAAGACGCCGAGCGAGACCGCCGAGCTCCTCCGAGAGGTGTACGCCGCCCTCTAGGCGGCGTCTGCTGGTTGAGGAGCACACGGCGCAGCCGCTGGGTGCTCCTCAAGCAGCGACAGTCTCACGCGCCGAAGCGCGACACCACGGCCGTGCGGGTCGGGTCCTCGCTGGCGAGCACTCCGCCGTTGGCGACGTGGTCGGCGGCGACCTCTTCGAACATGATCCGAACGTCCTGCTGCCGTGCGCCGAGCTCCGACACGGCGGCCTTCGTCACCTCTTCCGCGAAGCGGCGGCGCTGTTCGACGGTGCGCCCCGGAAGAAGTTCGACCCTGATGTTCGGCATTCGGTGCCCTCTCGTGGTTGGGATGTCGAGAACACCCTAATAAGAGGTCGGGCACGTCCGGCGTCGGGCCGATCGGATGCACGAGCCGACCGGTTCATCTCATACGGATGACGACGTGGCCCAGGCCCGAACCTAGAGTGTGTCCCAGCGGCACGAGTGTGCCGTCGCGGTGGACAGGTGGCATGAGCACGGCGTCGTACCGCTCGCGGTCGTGTTGTAGGGGATGCCATGGCGCGCTTGACCAACCAGGAGCTGCAGCAGCAGGTCGACGAGCTGGCCGCGGCGAACGAGGAGCTCGCACGGCAACTCGAGGCCAGGCAGGCCGAGCTCGAGCGCGCGAACGCCGAGGCGGCTGCTGCCCGTGCGAAGAGCGCCGAGGCGGCGAGCACGGGCACCGGCACGACATCCGTGAAGAAGAAGCGCGCGTGGGGCTGGACACTGCTCTCCACGGTGCTCATCGTGATCGCGTCGCTGCTCGCACCGGTGTCTGTGGTGTCGACGTGGGCGCAGCGCGAGCTGACCGACACCAACTACTTCGTCAACACGTTCGCGCCGCTCGCGGAGAAGCCCGCGGTGCAGAACCTGGTCATCGACCAGTCGGTCAAGGCGATCGAGGCGAACGTCGACATCGAGGGCATCACCTCGGATGTCATCCACGGCATCGACGGCCTCGGACTGCCTCCCCGTGCGTCCACCGCGCTGAACGCGCTGCAAGCCCCGCTCGTGGCCGGCATCAAGGGTCTGATCAATTCGACGGTCACCAATTTCGTGACCTCCGACGCCTTCGCCGCGATCTGGAAACAAGCGCTCACCACCACGCACACCCAGTTGCTGCACACGCTGAACGGCGACAAGAACGCCGCCATAACCGTGGGCCCGAACGGCCAGATCGGACTGCAACTCGGGCCCATCATCGCCGCGGTGAAGAAGCAACTCGTCGATCAGGGGCTCACGTTCGCGTCGAGCATCCCCGACATCAACAAGACGATCGTGATCGCCCAGTCCAGCAACGCGACCCTGTACATCGGTCTCTACAACACGATCGTCGCGGTCGGCACCTGGCTGCCGTGGGTGGTGCTGCTGCTGCTCGCGGCCGGGGTGCTGGTGGCCAGACGGAGGGGGATCGCGTTGATCTGGGCATCCTTCGCGCTCGGTCTCACGATGGTGCTCGTCGGCGTCGGGATCTCGGTGGGCAAGACGATCTTCCAGCTCTCGGTCTCGAACGTGATACCGGCGGATGCCGCGGGAACGCTCTACAGCGGCATTCTGCAGTTCGTGCAGAGCATCGTGGTCGCCGTCGGGGTGCTCGCCTTCACGGTGTTCGTGATCGCCGTGCTCTCCGGCCCGTTCCGGTGGACGTCGGCTCTGCGCGGCTACGTCGGCTCCGGTTTCGCGGCGGCCAGGCGCGGCGCGGAGAAACACGGCATCACCACAGGCAAGGCGGGCGAGTGGATGTACCGCCAGCGCATCCTGCTGCGTGTGGTCGTCGGCCTCATCGCCGCCGTCATCATCGTGTTCGGCCGGCCGCTGACGCCGCCGCTCATAATCTGGACCGCGGTCATCGCCGTCATCGTGGTCGCCGTGCTTGAGCTGCTCTCGCGTCCGCCCGTCGAGCAGCAGCCGGAGGACAACACCACGCCGCTCGTGACGACCGCCGTCTGAGGCTTTTAGTTCCAGCGCGCGCGCCAGCCATGCCGTAACCCCCGCCGCAGGTAGGGTCGATGCCGCATGAACCGCATCACCGTCTCCCTGCTCGCCGCGCTCGACGCGGTCATCGCGGTCGGCATCGGGGTCGCCATCCCGCTGGTGCCGCTGACCGTGATGTGGGGTGTGCAGTTCGACCTCGCGGGCGACTGGATGTCGTTCTGGCGCGCTGCGTGCGACGTATGGCTGCTGGGCAACGGCGTCGACCTCACCTTCACGCTCGACCCGGCGACCGCCGTGGGCTTCGGCCTGAGCGGCCAGACCGTGTTCACCGTGACCATCGCCGCGCTCGGCTTCGCACTGCTGACCGCGGTACTCGGGTCGCGCACCGGACGCCGCGCCTGGGCGACGGAGCACGCGATCACGGCGTCGATCACCGGCGTCGTGGTGTTCGCCGTTCTCTCCACCCTCGTCACGCTCAGCGCGCACACCGGACCGGTCATTCCTTCTCTGCTGCAGGGCGCGCTGTTGCCCGCCGGAGTCTTCGCGCTCGGAATCCTGATCGGCCTCGCGGCGGCGGAGACGCGCGACCGCGCCGACATCGGACGACGTGCCGGTCTCGGTGCCACGGCACCCATCGGCAGCGCACCCTTCGGAACCGGCCACTCCGGTACTGGCCGCATCGGAACGGGTCACCCCGGCTCGACGCGCGAACCGGCGGCACGGGCATCCCTGCCGTGGCCGGTCGACCGCTGGAGTCCATCGACCCGCGCCGTGCTCGCGGCGTCGTTGCGCGGTGGAGTGGCGGCCTCCCTCCTGATGGTGGCCGTCTCGGCCGTTCTGCTGACCTTGTTGATGGCGCTGCGGTACGGCAGCATCGTCGGCCTCTACGAAGCGCTGCAACCGGGTGTGCTCGGCGCGCTGGGGCTCACGCTCGCGCAGCTCGCCTTCCTGCCCAACGCCATCATCTGGACGGCTTCATGGCTCGCAGGCCCCGGCTTCGCTCTGGGCACGGGTTCGTCCATCGACCCGACGCAGACGCTCGTCGGGCCGTTGCCCAACGTTCCGTTGCTCGGTGCGCTTCCGCAGGGCGATCCGGCATTCGGGCTCATCGGCGTTCTGGCGCCCGTGCTGTGCGGCGTCGCCGCCGGCGTGCTCACCCGTCAGCGCCTGAACAGGATGGCGGGCCTCGGTGCCCTGCGCGCCCCCCGTTCCGACGACTGGACGGCCGGTCGCCTCGCGCTCGTCGTGCTCGGGACGGCCGTCGTCTCGGGCGCGATCGTCGGCCTGCTGGCGTGGTGGTCGGCAGGCGCGATCGGGCCGGGCCGGCTTCAGCATGTCGGCCCGAACGGACTCCTCGTCGCGGGCGCCGTGGCAGTCGAGATCCTCGTCGGTACGGCGATCGGCATCGCGGTGCGCAGACAGAGCGACGAGGATGACGCGCCCGTCGCTCTGCGGGAGCGGCGTGAGATGGCGTCCCGCAGGCCGTAGCGCGAACCGAGGGTGCTCCTCGACCCGCGACAGCGAGACGTGCGCGGCTGCGCCGCGAGCTCCTCGACCCACGGTGTGGGGCGTCGTGCTGAGCGCCAGTAGGCTTGGGGGGTGCTGTCGCTCGTCGTACTGGTCTCTGGCCAGGGGTCCAACCTGCGTTCGCTTCTCGAGGCCTCTGCCGACGCGGAGTTCCCCGCAAGGGTCGTCGCCGTCGGCAGCGACCGTGATGACGCGGGCGGCCTCCAGGTGGCGGAGGAGTTCGGCATCCCCACGTTCACCGTGGCGTTCTCGTCGTTCGGCGACCGTGCGGAGTGGGGCGACGCGGTGCTCGAGCAGATCGTGCAGTGGCGGCCCGACCTGGTCATCCTCTCCGGCTTCATGCGCCTGTTCCCGCCGCGCGTGGTCGGCGCGCTGAGCCCGAACATGATCAACACCCACCCCGCTTTCCTGCCCGAGTTCCCCGGTGCCCACGGCGTGCGCGACGCGCTGAACGCCGGCGTCTCCCAGACTGGTGCGAGCGTGATCGTCGTCGACAACGGTGTCGACTCCGGCCCGATCATCGCTCGCGAGCGCGTGCCCGTTCTGCCCGGTGACACCGAGGCGAGCCTGCACGACCGCATCAAGATCGTGGAGCGTCGCCTGCTCATCCAGGCCGTGCTCGACATCGCCAACGGACACATCGACCTCAAGGAGCTGGCCACAGCATGAGTGCACCGCACGCCGCAGACCCGAGCCTCTACCGCGAACGCGACGTCATCCCGGTGCGTCGCGCCCTGCTCTCCGCCATCGACAAGACCGGCATCGTCGAGCTGGCGACCGCTCTGAAGGCCGCCGGTGTCGAGCTCGTGTCGACGGGAAACACCGCGCGGGTCATCCGTGAGGCCGGCTTGGACGTGACCGACGTCGCCGACCTGACCGGGTTCCCCGAGTCGCTCGACGGTCGCGTGAAGACGCTGCACCCCGCCGTGCACGCCGGGCTGCTCGCAGACCTGCGGCTGGAGGACCACGAGCGTCAGCTCGCCGAGCTCGGCATCGCGCCGTTCGAGCTCGTGATCAGCAACCTGTACCCGTTCGCCCAGACCGTCGCCTCGGGCGCCGGGGCGTCGGAGGTCGTCGAGAACATCGACATCGGAGGCCCCGCGATGGTGCGCGCCTCCGCCAAGAACTTCGCCAACGTCGCGATCGTGACCTCCCCGTCGCGCTACGCCGAGGTGATGGATGCCGTCGCATCGGGCGGCACGACGCTCGCGTTCCGCACGGCGTTGGCCAGGGACGCGTTCCGGCACACAGCCGGTTACGACGTCGCGGTGGCGTCGTGGCTGGGCAGCACGATCGCGGCGGATGACGAGGGTACCGGATTCCCGGCGTGGGTCGGCGCCACCTGGCAGCGCAAGGCGTCGCTGCGCTACGGCGAGAACAGCCACCAGAACGCGGCGCTCTACGCGAGCGCGGACGGCAACGGCATCGCGCAGGCCGAGCAGCTCGGCGGCAAGGAGATGTCGTACAACAACTACGTCGACGCGGATGCCGCCCTGCGCGCCGCGCACGACTTCACCTCGCCTGCCGTGGCGATCATCAAGCACGCGAACCCGTGCGGCATCGCAGTGGTAGGAGGGCCGGGGGAGTCGGATGACATCGCCGAGGCCCACAAGAAGGCGCACGAGTGCGACCCGCAGTCCGCATACGGCGGAGTGATCGCGGCGAACCGCACGGTGACCCTGGCGATGGCGCAGTCCGTGAAGCCCATCTTCACCGAGGTGATCATCGCGCCGGACTACGAGCCGGAGGCACTGGAGCTGCTGCAGACCAAGAAGGACCTGCGCATCCTGAAGCTCCGCCCCGACTACGCGCTGCCCGTGACGGAGTACAAGCAGCTCTCTGGCGGCATGCTCATGCAGGTGGCCGACCACCAGTTCACCCCCGCCTCCGAGTGGATGCTGGTGTCGGGTGAGGCGGCGGATGACGCGACCCTCGCCGACCTCGAATTCGCATGGACGGCGTGCCGCGCGGTGAAGTCGAACGCCATCCTGCTCGCGTCCGGCGGAGCATCCGTCGGCGTCGGCATGGGGCAGGTGAACCGCGTCGACTCGTGCGACCTCGCGGTCAAGCGCGCCGGCGACCGTGCCGCAGGTTCGGTCGCGGCGTCGGACGCCTACTTCCCGTTCCCCGACGGCGCGGAGATCCTGATCGCGGCAGGGGTCAAGGCGATCGTGCAGCCGGGCGGGTCGATCCGCGACCAGCTCGTGATCGACGCCGCGAAGGCCGCGGGTGTGACGATGTACTTCACGGGCGAGCGTCACTTCTTCCACTGAGGGCCGAGCCACACGGAGCGTTCGCATGGTGATGATCGACGCCCACCAGCACGTCTGGAACCTCGAACGAAGTTTCTATAAGTGGCTCAGGACGCCCCAGCTGGCGGCCATCGACCGGTCGATCTCGTTCGAAGACGGGCTGCCGCATCTGGACTCCGCAGGCGTCGACGGGTCGGTGCTCGTGCAGGCGGATGATCACGACGGTGACACCGACGTCATGCTCGAGACCGCTGCGGCTCATCCACGTGTCGTCGGCGTCGTCGGATGGGTGCCGCTCGACGACCCCGAACGCGCCGAACGCCGGCTGCGCGAGCTCGCCTCGCCGGCGTTCGTAGGGGTGCGTGCCCTGATCCATGACATGCCCGATCCGGACTGGATCCTGCGACCGGAGGTGGATGACGGACTCGGCGTTCTCGAGCGGCTGGGCCTCTCCTTCGACTACGTCGCCGTGCTCCCTCGCC
>JBQCJQ010000536.1:0-3019 GCA_051952615.1 Humibacter sp. | reverse complement strand
GACGGCTACCAGGCCGCCGCGGCTTCGTTGCGCTCGCGACGCCCTGCTCAGGGGGTGCGCTGATGGCCTCCCTACTCACGTACTACCAGGCGAAGTACTACGCGCACGAGCTGCAGCGTAGCTACGCGAACGATCACGTCGGCAAGCTCGCCGGGCTCCTGTTCGACGCCCAGGTGGAGCCGAAGCCGCACCAGATCGACGCCGCCCTGTTCGCTCTGCAGACACCGTTCCTGCCGGGCGTGATCCTCGCCGATGAGGTGGGCCTCGGTAAGACGATCGAGGCGGGCATCGTCATTTCGCAGTACTGGGCGGAGCGACGTCGCAGCATCTTGATCGTTGCCCCGTCGAGCCTTCGGCAGCAGTGGCAGCAGGAGTTGTACGAGAAGTTCCTGATCCCGTCCGCCATCCTCGACCCAAAGTCGAAGGACTTGCTGCTTCATGCTGCGGGCGGTCGCTCGGCGCAGGTGCTGATCTGCTCCTATGAGTTCGCGCTCCGGCACGAAACCTCATTGCTCAAGGCGTGGGATCTCGTGGTTGCGGACGAGGCGCATCGGCTGCGCAACTACTGGACAGGCAAGACAAAGGCTGCCGAGGCAGTCGCGCATATCGTTGGCGGTGCACACAAGACCGTCCTGCTGACCGCCACGCCACTGCAGAACAAGCTCGAGGAGCTGTACGGGCTGGTCTCGCTCTTCGACTCGGGCTACTTCTACTCACTCGATGCCTTCCGGGAGCGGTACGTCAAGAACCGAGACCTTGGCGGTGACGACGACCTGGTGGAGCGTGTCGCGACAGTTTCGAAGCGAACGCTGCGGCGTGACGCGGACAAGTACATCCACTTCACCAAGCGCCTGCCCCTGACGGTTGAGTTCACTCCGTCGCCGGACGAGGCGCGGCTCTACGACCTGGTGAACGACTACCTGCAGCGCGACGAGCTGTTCGCCTTTGCAGGCAGCCAGCGTCATCTCTCTGCCCTGATCATACGCAAGCGTCTTGGCTCGTCGACCTACGCGGTCGCGAGCACGCTGGAGAACGTCGCGAATCGTCTGGCTGATGAGGTTGCCGCCGGGCAGCGCCGCGACGGCCGTGGCGGTCTGGTGGCGGCGGACTTCGCCGTCGATGACGAGATCACCAGCGAAGAGCTGGAGGAGTCCGAGGAGATCGACGGTACGGACACGGGTGCCCGTGCGTCGTCGTTGCCGCTGGACGAGTCGTTGCTGGAGGCGATCCGTGCCGAGGTTGCGGAGCTGCGCGAGTACGCGGCGCTGGCTCGTTCGATTACCGAGAACCAGAAAGCGGTCAAGCTCGGAGAGGCGCTCGACCTCGGCTTTGAGCGGCTGCGCGAGCTGGGTGCTCCCGAGAAGGCCATCATCTTCACGGACTCGACGAAGACGCAGGAATACATCGCTCGTTCGCTGCGTGAGGCCGGTCGCGGCGAGGGCCTCGTCCTGTTCAACGGGTCGAACAACGGGCAGGAGCAGACCGCGATCTACCAAGCGTGGCTGGAGAAGAACAGAGATGGCGACCTGATCACCGGCATCGCCGCCGTGGATCGGCGCAAGGCGCTCGTGGACTACTTCCGCACTGAGGGCACGATCATGATCGCGACCGAGGCCGCCGCGGAGGGCATCAACCTGCAGTTCTGCTCGATGCTCGTCAACTACGACCTGCCGTGGAACCCGCAGCGGGTTGAGCAGCGTATCGGTCGTGTGCACCGCTTCGGGCAGAAGCACAACGTCGTCGTCGTGAACTTCTCGAACAAGGGCAACATCGCCGAGCAGCGCATCCTGGAGCTGCTGACGAACAAATTCCAACTGTTCTCCAGCGTCTTCGGTGCAAGCGACGAGGTGCTCGGCGCGATCGAGGACGGACTCGACTTCGAGAAGACAATCAGCGACATCCTCACCCGCTGCAGAACCGCCGACGAACTGGACTCCGCGTTCAGGGAGCTTGAGGAACAGTACGCGAGTGAGATCTCGCACGAGATGGCCAGCGCCAAGGCGAAGGTCTTCGACAACCTTGATCCTCACGTCCAGGATCGCCTCAAGGCCTACGACACGCAGTCCGGCGAGGTGCTCAACAAGTTCGAGCGCCTGCTGCTCGCGGTGACCCGGCACGAACTCGACGAGCACGCCACCTTTGAGGGCGGCGGGCGCACCTTCGTGCTGAACCGGACCCCGGTGAAGGACGCGCCGACCGGGCGCTACTTCTTCAAGTCCCAGCCGCTGGAGAACGCCCACCAGTACCGTTACGCGAGCCCGCTGGCCCAGCACGTCGTTGAGACCGCCAAAACCCACGACACCCCGGCACGCGAGCTGACGTTCTCTCTCGGCCAGTCGGAGCGTGTGAGCAGCGCGATTCGTGCGCTGGAGGGCACCAGCGGCGAACTCACCGTCCGCGTTGCGACCTTCCGTATGAGGGCGCGCGACGAGGACGTCTCCGAGTCCTACATGCTCGCCGGCGCCCTGACCGATGACGGCCAGTGGCTCGATGAGGAGTACGTCGCGGACATCCTCGACCTGGCCTGCATCTCGGTTGGAGAGCAGCCCGTGGCGATCGATGCGGCACGCTTCACGCCGCACCTTGATGCACGACTGGCCGAGCTGGAGAAGGAAGTCCAGGGCCGCAACTCCCGCTACTACGACCAGCAGGAGGAACTGCTCTACCGCAACCAGCAGGACCGCAAGGCCGAGCACGAGGGTGACATCCGCGGCTTCCGGGCGAAGGAGAAGGAAGCCCGTAAACTCGCCCGGCAGGCCGACGACCCGATGGAGCTGCTGCGGATCAAGAAGGAAGCCCGGAAGTGGGAGCAGCGTGCCGAGGAGGCCGACGAGGATTTCCGCGAGACACGCAAGAAGCTCCGGGCCGAGGCCGACAAGTACCTCGAACTGATCGAGCAGTCACTCCAGGGAACCCAGTAGACCGAGCACCTGTTCACGATTCGCTGGCGGATCGCCACATAGAGCCCGGGTCATTTACAAACCCGACACTAATTGTTAAAATCATGAAAGAGAATCAC
>JBQCJQ010000535.1:0-2039 GCA_051952615.1 Humibacter sp. | reverse complement strand
GCGGCAGGTCTGCCGGCTTCGACAGCCCGGGGCCGCCGTTGCGCAGCGGGATGCCGAGCTCGTCGACCCCGCCGTACTCGCTCCAATAGAGTTCGCGGCGGCGGGCATCCGTGACGACGAGCAGAGGGCCGGTGTGGCCTGCACCGTACCGCTCGAGCGCGACGGCGTCGTGGCTGACGATCGGCACGAGCGGCTTGCCTGCGCCGAGCGCGAAGGCCTTCGCCGCAGCGATTCCGACCCGCAGGCCGGTGAACGGGCCGGGCCCCATGCCTGCGACAACGCCCGAGAGCCGCGAGGGCGTGATGGATGCCTGAGCCAGCGCATCCCGAAGCATGCCGCCGATCACCTCGGCGTGCCGCATGGTGTCGGTCGTCGTCAGCTCGCTGAGCACCCCGCCCTCGCGGTCGACGACGGCGACGGACGTGCCTGCCGAGGTGTCGATGGCGAGGAGCATCCCTCCAGCGTAGTCAGCGGCGGGCGGTGCCACTCCCAGCGGCGGGATCGTGTGGAGGTCAGGCCCAGCGGGGGCCGTGCTGGGTGATCGTGACCGTTCGGGGTTCCTCGGGGGCGGCATCCGCGTCGTCGGCATCGGCTGTGCCATCGGCAGCCGACGCGCCGGCGTCCTCGCTCGCGGCACCGGTCGGCCGTTCGATCACGATGTCGAGCCACGAGTCGACGACCCCGTCGAGCATCCCGCTGCCCCACTCCACGACGACGACCGACTCCGCGAAGTCGATGTCGAGATCGTCGAGTTCCAGCGCGGCAGTGAGCCGATAGGCGTCGACGTGCACGAGTGGCGTTCCGCCCGTGAGCGACGGATGCGTGCGAGCCAGCACGAACGTCGGGCTCGTGATCGGACCGCGCACGTTCATGCCTTCGCCGATGCCGCGCGTGAGGGTGGTCTTGCCCGCGCCGAGCGGTCCGGTCAGCACCACGAGGTCGCCGGCACGCAAGACGGCGGCGAGCTCGCGCCCGAGCGCCTCCATCTCGTCGGAGGTCGCGACGCTGCGCGTGCCTGCGAGGGGCATCCGCTCGTCATCCGCCGACATAGCGCCGAGTCACCCGCCCTCCGAGCCTGGTCACGATGTCGTAGCCGATCGTGCCCGCCGCACGCGCCCAGTCCTCTGCGCTGGGCACTCCCGTCGCGGGGTCGCCGAACAGGATGACCTCGTCGCCGACCGCGACAGGGCTGTCGTCGGTTGCGATCACAATCTGGTCCATGGCGACACGTCCGGCAATGAGGAACCGCTCTCCCCCGATCGACACGGGAGCGGCACCGGATGCCTGCCTCGGCACGCCGTCCGCGTAGCCGACCGGCACGAGGGCGAGGTTCGTCGCGCCGTTCGCGCGATAGGTGTGGCCGTACGACACGCCCTGACCGTGCTCGATGCGACGAACGCCAATGACGCGCGAGCGCAGCATCATCGCCGGACGCAGCCCGAACTCCGACGGCTCGCGCTCGGGGAACGGGGAGAGCCCGTAGATCGTGATGCCGGTGCGCACCGTGTTGTACCTGGTGGCGGGCAGCGTAAGAGCCGCTCCGCTAGCGGCGAGATGCACGAGCTCGGGGTCGAGGCCGGCGGCGGATGCCTCCGCGAGTCCGCGGTCGAAGGCGGCGGTCTGTTCGAGATCCGCCTCGGGCGACGTGCCGGACAGGTGGCTGAACACGCCGATCACACGCACGAGGCCGTCGAGCTCTGCGGCGTGGGCGGCGCGCACGACGTCGGGCCATACCTCGGCCGGGACGCCGTTGCGGCTGAGCCCGGTGTCGAGCTTGAGGTGCACGACCGCGGGGAGTCCCACTCGGGCTGCGGCATCCCGTGCTGCGTGCAGCTGGTCGAGGGAGGAGACCCCGATCTCCACGTCCGCCTCGATGGCACGGTCGAAGTCGGCATCGGGGTCGTGCAGCCAGGCCAGCATGGGAGCCGTGATGCCAGCAGCGCGCAGCTCGTGCGCCTCCGCAAGGTCGGCGACACCGAGTCGGTCGGCGCCTCCGGCCAGCGCAGCACGCGCGACCGGAAGGGCACCGTGCCCGTACG
>JBQCJQ010000534.1:0-4421 GCA_051952615.1 Humibacter sp. | reverse complement strand
CCCTGATCGCCTCGGGCCGTCCGGTGTCGCTCATCGTTATTGCTGCGCGGCGGCGTTGACGGCGGCCGAGGTGACGGCGCCGTCTTCGACGCCCCACTTCTGCAGGATCTTGGTGTAACTGCCGTCTTCGATGAGCGACTGCAGCGTGTTCTTGATCACGTCGGTGAGAGGCGCGCCCTTGTTGACCGCGATACCGTACGGCGCGATGTCGAACGTCTTGCCGGCGGCCTGGATCTTGTCCTTCTGCTTGCTGATCGCGTACTCAGTGATCGGCGAGTCAGCGCTCATCGCGTCGACCTGGCCGAGCACGAGAGCGTTGGTCGCCTGGTCCTGGCCGTCGTACTTGAACACCTGGATGGCGGGCTTGCCGGCATCCGTGCACGCCTTCGACTTCGCGGGAACCTCGTCGGTGTCCTCGTACGTTCCCGCCTCGACGGCGACCTTCAGGCCGCACGCGTTGTCGGGATCGATGGTCTTGCCCTTCTGCGACGCCCACAGGATGCCCGCGTTGTAGTAGTTCACGAAGTCGACCTGCTTCTCACGCTCGGTCGTGTCCGTGAACGACGAGACGCCGAGGTCGTAGCGGCCTCCGGTCACGCTCGGAATGATGTTGTCGAACTTGGCGATGGTGTAGTTCGGCGTCACGCCGAGCTTCGCCGCGATGGCGTTGGCGAGGTCGATGTCCCATCCGATCGGCTTGCCGTTCGAGTCCTTGTACTCGTTCGGAGCGTACGTGGCGTCGACGCCGATGGTGAGCTGGCCGGACTTGGCGATGTCGGCGGGCAGGGTCTTCGCAAGCGCGTCGTCCTTCTTCACGCCGTACGGGTTCGCTGCGGCGGATGAGCCGGAGCCGGAGCCCGAGCCGCCTGAGTTGTCGACACAGCCGGTGAGCAGGAGTGCCGTCGCAACGGCGACCACCGGGAGCGCGTATCGGATTCGCATGTGTGCCTCTACCTTCCTCGTCGTTGAGGCGCGACGCTGCTTGTGACGCGTCGATGTGTCGCCTGTGTGTACGACTGACTGAGCAAGTCTACGTACGTCCGGGGGCGTCAGAAGACACGCCCCAGGCAGGGATGACGAAGGGGATCAGAACTCTGCTCTCGCCTCAATCAGGTGTAGTCGCGGCTTCGCCGCTCGACACCTTCAATCGGCTCGGCAGAACGAGCAAGCTCGCTCTGCTCTCGCCTCAATCAGGTGTAAAGCCGCACGGGCTTCTGGGGCTCCTGCGGGGCGACGCCGGCGTCGACCTGCTCGCCCTCGTCGAGGGCCTGCCGAATGCGCCGCTTCTCCTGAACGCTCGAGTCCACCAGCGGAAGACCGCGGCGGATCGAGGTCTTGATGCGCTCGACGAGTAATGGCGAGTCGATGCGGTAACCGTCGAAGTCGGACTCGTGCGCGTACACCCCGACCGGCAGCGTGAGCGCCTGGAAGAAGCCGAACAGCGGACGCAGCTGGTGCTCGACGATGAGCGAGTGGCGCTCGCTGCCGCCGGTCGCACCGAGCAGCACCGGGGTGTCGACGAGCGCGTACTGGTCGACGAAGTCGAAGAAGTGCTTGAACAGTCCGGTGAAGGAGGCACGGTAGACCGGCGAGGCGACCACGAGCAGGTCTGCTGTCTCGACGCGACGGAGCTCGTCCTCGACCGAGCGCGGCAGCTCCTTGCGGTTCAGCACTCCTGCGAACTGCGGGCCGACGTCGGTGATGCGGATGACGTGCGAAGAGACGTCCAGCTCTTCGCCGAGCTGGCGCAGGATCTCGTCGATCAGCACGTCGGTCTTCGACGGGTTGTGCAATCTGCCTGAGACGGCGAAGACGCGGAGCGGCTCGGTCATAGCGGTCTGTCCTCTCGATCGGATGCGCTACCGACGATAGGCGGTGACGTCGCGGCGCGCAGGCGAGTGCGTCACACGACGACACGTGCGGCGACGCTGGCCACCCGCGCACCTACCTGAGAGTCCGTACAGAGTGCTGCTCGCGGCCCGCTCGTTCACCGTGCGGTCGACTGCGGTTCACCCAGAAGTACCGGCCGCGCGGGAGCGTCTGCAGCAGCCCCATCATCCGTTCCACACCGATTCCTAAGGAGGCATGCCATGGGCATCCGATTCCGGAAGCTCCCCCTCATCGCCGCGGGCGTCGTCGCCGCGACGGTGCTCGGCATCAGCGGCGCTGCGGTGGCCCAGACCGTCGACAACGGCTGGCCGTACGACACCACGAAGACCAGCGCGAACCCGGGAGGCCAGAGCTACACCCTCGCGGCCGTCGGTGACATCGCGTGCGAGCCCGACGACGACAACAACGCGAACAACCCCAGCGCCCTCAAGTGCGGCAGCCCCTCTCTCGGAGGCTACGACGCAGAGTACGCGACCGCCAAGCAGGCGTACGGCATGAAGCCCGACGCCGTCGCTCTGCTCGGCGACGAGCAGTACCAGGTCGGCAAGCTCAGCGACTTCGAGGGCTCGTTCGAGACCTCCTGGGGCGGCTTGAAGTTCCTGGAGCACCCGGCTCCCGGCAACCACGAGTACTACCCGTACGCGAAGAAGGGGGACAACGAAGCCGGCCAGAACGGAACGGGATACTTCGCCTACTTCAACGGACACGACCAGGCAGGCACCCCGAACAGCTCGGGTCAGGCGGGCGATGACACCAGCGACAACCAGGGCTGGTACTCGTACGACCTCGGCAACTGGCACATCATCTCGCTGAACATCGAGTGCAACTCCCCCGCGTTCGGCGACGACTGCTCCACGACCGACGGCGGACTCCTCGCTCAGGAGACCCAGTGGCTCGCGCAGGATCTGAAGAGCAACACCAAGCAGTGCACGATCGCGTACTGGCACCAGCCGACGTTCAGTTCGACCAACGCCGGTACGGCGGCAACGCCGGCATCCGCACCCGGCGTCGACAGCCAGGAAGGCGGAGCCGCCGACGCGTGGTGGAACCTGCTCTACAAGAACAAGGCGACGCTCATCCTGAACGGCCACGAGCACGCCTACGCCAGGCTGCAGCCGATGAACCCCGCAGGTCAGTCCGACCCGAAGCACGGCATCCCCGAGTTCATCATCGGCACCGGCGGTGAGGCGCTCGACACGACCGCCGTCACGAGCACGGGCGCCTATGCGAACCCGAACGTGGTGACCGCGTACGACCAGGGCTTCGGCGTGATGAACTTCACGCTCAAGCCGAACGGATACTCGTTCTCGTACAAGCCGGTTCTGGCCGGACCGGGCTTCTCGGCGCCGTCCGCGCTCACCTACAGCGACTCCGGATCGGGCAACTGCCGCGGCAACTCCTGAGCCGCGCGACTCTCGAACACGAACGGGCGCGGGTGGATGACCCACCTGCGCCCGTTCGTGCGTCTGCACTACGACTGGTGCACCCTGGCCTCCCAGGTGAAGCCGTCGGGGTCGGCGAAGCCCGCGCCATCGCCCACCAGCGCGATGCGGTGCGAGCCTGCGCCGTCCTCGGGAACGCCGGCATCCTTCGCGAGCGCCCGGCGGCGGTAGAGCCCGAGCTTCACGGGGCTCGTCGGCATGGCGAAGTCGGCGTAGCTGCCGAAGCTCTTTCCGACCTGTAGGCCGTGATCGGTGTAGAAGCGCTTGCTCGCCGCGACGTCTTCGACGCCGAGCAGCACGACGATCTGGTCGAAGGCGCGTGACACCGGCTCGGTGTCCTTCTTGGCGGAGGTCGCGACCTTCCAGATCGTGCCGTCGGGCGCCTGCACGGTGCCGCCGACGCCCCAGAGCGACTTCGACACGGGCTTCAGGGTCGTGGCACCCGCAGCCAGGGCAGAGTCGACGATGGCGTTCACGTTGCCGGGCTGCGACACGACGAGCGAGATCGTGAAGCCGCGGAATCCGGTGCTGGGCGCATCCGACGAACGGACGCGAAGACGGTCGCCGAGGTCGAAGGCCGCCGTGTAGAAGCGTTCGGCGGCCGCGGTGTCGGCCGCCTCGATGATGACTGATTCGATGTTCATGCCTGCAACGCTAAGGAGCGCGCGCGAGCAAAGCTTCTCGATTCCTGCTCGATGCGACACCGCCGTCTTCAGTGCCGATGCCGGCCTCGCCGCACTACTGCTCCGCGACGAGCTCCCGCAACGCCTCTCGGCGCTTCGCCTGCTCGGCAGGGTCGGGAACGGGAAGGGATGCCAGCAGCTTGCGCGTGTAGGGATCCCGCGGAGCCGACAGCACCTGCTCCCCCGTTCCGTCTTCCACCAGCCGGCCGAGATGCATCACAGCGATACGGTCCGCGACCAGGTCGACCACCGCGAGGTCGTGGCTGATGAACAGGCACGCGAACCCGAAGTCGCGCTGCAGCTCTGCGAACACCTCGAGCACGCGCTGCTGCACCGAGACGTCGAGGGCGCTCGTCGGCTCATCCGCGATCAGCAACGGCGGCTTGAGCGCGATCGCACGGGCGAG
>JBQCJQ010000533.1:0-2653 GCA_051952615.1 Humibacter sp. | reverse complement strand
TGCGGCCGCGAGCTTCGGCGAGATGGGCGCCGTGCGGTAGTCCGCCAACACGGCGTCGACCACCTCCTTGTCCATCCCGCGAACCGCAATCGCACCGTGCGCGCCGACGCAGAACGGACAGCTGTTCCACGTCGCGACGCTCGCGGCCATGAGCTCACGCTCCGATACCGTCCACCCGCTCGGTCCACGCATCGTCTTCTGCGTCCACGTGCCGAGAGCGGGCCCCGCGAAGTCGTTGCGATAGAGGGCGACGCGAGCCGCGTCCGGCAGCCGCATTCCCGACACCCAGGAGATCATCGCGATCAGCATGCGATGACGCAGCGTGTCACCGCGCTCGACTTCAGGAAGACGCACCTTCCGCCTCCCGAATCGCCTTCGCGGCGACATCCCAACGCCGAAGTCCCGCGCCGACCGACGCCGTCAGCACCACCTCGAACGCATCCCGTTCGGACCCGGTCTCGCGAAGCACGGCATCCACCTGGGCATCAGTGACGCGGAAGGAGTCCTCACCGATCTGGCGCGCAAGCGTGTCGTACGGTTCGGGCACTGTCATTGCTCCACCGGCACCACGCGAGAGGATGCCGAGCCGGAGGCCACGATCGAGGGTGCCCGACTGCTCGACTCGCGAGCGAAGAGCGACCGCGAGCTCGGTATGCGAGCCCGCTATGTCTCGGGACATGCGGCGACTCTACGCCGGGCCTCCGACGCTCGAAAGACGGTTGGCGGAGGGCGCGTGGCGACCTATCTTGGCCCCATGAGCACAGACTCCGAACGACCATCCGCGAGCTTCGCCGAGCTGCACGCCGGGCCGGTGCCGCTGTTGCTGCCCAACGCGTGGGATGTCACGTCGGCGCTCGCCTTCGCCGAAGCCGGTTTTGCTGCGGTCGGCACGACGAGTTTCGGCGTGAATGCAGCGCAGGGCAAACCCGATCTGGGCGGCGCGAGCCGGGATGCAACCCGCGAGCTCGTGCACCGGCTGCGTGCTCTCCCCGCATACCTGAGCGTCGACATCGAGGACGGCTACAGCGACGACCCCGCCGAGATCGCGACGTTCATCGACGAGTTGAGCGTCGCGGGAGTGAACATCGAGGACTCGAAGAACGGAGCCCTCGTTGACGTCGCCCTGCACGCCGCCAAACTCGCCGCGGTCAAGGCCGCCGTGCCCCACGTGTTCCTCAACGCACGGATCGACACGTATTGGTTCGGCATCCAGGCCACACCCGAAGAGACGCTGGAGCGCGCGAAGGCCTTCGTGGATGCCGGAGCCGACGGCATCTTCGTGCCGGGCGCCGCGGAGCCGAAGCTGCTCGAGCGGCTAGCCGCTGACATCCAGGTACCGGTCAACGTGCTCGTGACCCCGGGCCTCTCCCTCGCGCAGCTCGGAGACCTCGGCATCCGGCGCGTCAGTACGGGGTCGCTGCCGTACCGGGTCGCGATCGACGCCGCAGTGCGCGTCGCCACGACGATCCGCGACGGCGGTCATCCGGAGTCCGCGACGCCGTACGGAGAGGCCCAGCACCGTCTCGAGGCGTATGCGCAAAGCCTTGCCGCGTTGGACTAGCAGGGCTGCGCAACGGCATCCATCAATCCTCGCTGGAGACGAGCCCGCGCCGGGCCGACAGCAGCACCAGCTCTGGATGCCCCTCGGCGACCAACCGCTCGGCGCGGTCCAGCACGCCGCGCACGTGCTCGATCTGGCTGCCGACGACCGAGACGCCGACCACGGCGCGACGGTGCAGATCCTGCGCACCCACCTCAGCCACGGATGCCTCGGTACGTCGGCTCACATCCGCGATGAGCGGTCGCAACAGGCCACGCTTCTCCTTCAAGGAGTGCACGTCGCCGAGCAGCAGGTCGAACTCGATCCACCCGATCCACATCCGCCCCAGTCTGCCCGACCGGGCGCACGGATGCTTCGAGATCGACCAGCGGCTCGCGGGAGTCGACCACGGGGATGCGCGTCACCGCCGGATCGCTCATCAGCACGACTCGGGGCACCCCTCGAGCCTAGAAGACGGCCACACAGGCATACGACCGCTCTGCCAGGCGATTGCCGGTTTCGCGACTCGCTCTGCGGCTACGGTGAGAGCAGCGATCGGCGGTCTGCCCTTGGCACCCATCCGGCCCGCGGGCCGCTGATCAGACAGGCACTGTCGATGTCGATCCCTTCTACCGCCGCACTCCTCGAGGGTCGACTGGGCGCCATCAGAACCGCGACACCGCGACTCGAGGATCAGCCGAACCTCACGGTCTCGTACACCGAGGTCTCCCGCACGGTGAAGGCAACCGGCCTCCTCGGCAGAACACGCCTGTTCTACGTGTCGCTCATGATCGGCCTCGTCGCAGCGATGGCGGGTGTCGTGGTCGGCATGGTCGTCATGGGGCCCAGCTGGTTCCAGTTGATCCTCGCCGGGGTGCTGGGGCTCATCCTCACCCAGTTCGCGTTCCTCGCTCACGAGGCGGCGCACAGACAGGTGCTGACATCCGGCCCCGCGAACGACCTCATCGGCCGATTCGTCGGAACCTTCGTGATCGGCATGAGCTACGCCTGGTGGATGAACAAGCACAGTCGCCACCACGCGAACCCGAACCAGGTCGGCAAAGACCCCGACATCGAGGTCGACACCATCTCGTTCCTCGAAGAGGATGCCGC
>JBQCJQ010000532.1:0-5865 GCA_051952615.1 Humibacter sp. | reverse complement strand
CGAGACCGACGTAGTCGGACTGGTCGTGCTCCGCCAGCGCAGTGCGCGCGGCATCGATCCGTTCGGTGAGCTTGCCGAGGCGGCGCTCCAACGACGCCACCTCCTTCTGGGCGTCGCGCAGGGCGGCGCCGGTCAGTCCGGAGGCGCTCTCCTCGGCCGGACCGGCGCCGGTCGGACCACCGCTGGTGGCCGGGCCGGTCGACGTCCCACGACCGATGTCGCCGGCGGCAGAGGCATCCCGCCGCTCCTCCAACGCGCGCAGTCGCAGGTACTCGTCGACGCCTCCCGGCAGGTGCCGAAGGTGTCCGTCGAGAATCGCGTACTGCTGGTCGGTGACGCGCTCGATGAAATACCTGTCGTGCGAGACGACGATGAGGGTGCCCGGCCAGGTGTCGAGCAGGTCCTCGATCGCGGCGAGCATGTCGGTGTCGAGGTCGTTGGTCGGCTCGTCGAGGATGAGCACGTTCGGCTGATCGAGCAGGATGAGCAGCAGCTGCAGTCGCCGCTTCTGACCGCCGGAGAGGTCCTTCACGGGGGTGGAGAGCTGCGGGGACGCGAATCCGAGCCGCTCCAGCATCTGGCCGGGTGTCAGCTCCTGCGCCTTCGAGCCCGTTCCGATCGTGTAGGTGGTGCGGAGCCGCGAGAGCACGACGCGCACCGGGTCGTCGAGGTGCTCGTCGAGCTCGTCCATCTGCTGGGTGAGCGAGGCCACCTTCACGGTCTTGCCGCGCTTGACGCGTCCGGAGGTCGGCTGGATCGTGCCGTCGACCAGCCCGAGCAGCGTCGACTTGCCCGCACCGTTCACGCCGAGGATGCCCGTGCGCTCGCCCGGCGCGATGCGCCACTCCACGTCGCGCAGCACCGTGCGCTCGCCACCGGCGCCCCCGTCGGCGGCTGCTGCAGCGCTGCCGGCGCCTCCGCCCGCAACATCACCCTCCCTGGCCGGGTACGTCACGCCTGCGTCGACGAGGTCGACGACCTCCTTGCCCAGCCTCGACACGGCGAGCGCCCTCAGAGAGACGGAGTCGCGGATCGGCGGCACATCGGAGATGAGCGCGTTAGCGGCGTCGATGCGGAACTTCGGCTTCGACGTGCGCGCGGGTGCTCCCCGGCGCAGCCAGGCCAACTCCTTGCGGGCGAGGTTCTGACGCTTGGCCTCTGAGGCCGCGGCCATCCGATCGCGTTCGACCCGCTGCAGGATGTACGCCGCATACCCGCCGTCGAACGGCTCGACGATGCGGTCGTGCACCTCCCACGTCGCCGTCGCCACCTCGTCGAGGAACCACCTGTCGTGCGTGACCACGAGCAACCCGCCCGCGGTGGCCGGCCAGCGGCCCTTCACGTGCCGGGCGAGCCAGGTGATCGCCTCGACGTCGAGGTGGTTGGTCGGCTCGTCGAGCGCGAGCACGTCCCAGTCGCCCGTGAGCAGTGCGGCGAGCGCGACGCGTCGCCGCTGTCCGCCGCTCAGCGTGCCGACCGTGGCGTCCCACGGGATGTCGGTGAGGAGCCCCGCGATCACGTCGCGGACCCGTGCGTCGCCGGCCCACTCGTGCTCGGGCGTCTCGCCGACGACGACGCGAGACACGACATCCGCGTCGTCGAGCGTGTCTTGCTGGTCGAGCACGCCGATGCGGGTTCCGCCGCGCACGGTCACCCGCCCGGAGTCGGGGGTGAGGCGTCCGGACAGCATCGCCAGCAGGCTGGACTTGCCGTCGCCGTTGCGGCCGACGATACCGATGCGGTCGCCCTCGTTCACGCCCAGCGAGACGGAGTCGAAGACCACTCGGGTCGGGTACTCGAGATGCAGGGCCTCAGCCCCGAGAAGATGCGCCATGTCAGGTTCAAGGGTAGGGGAGTGGCGCGGGAGGACAGCGTGAGCGCTAGATCAGCCCGAGCGCCAGCATGGCGTCGGCCACCTGCGTGAACCCGGCGATGTTGGCGCCCGCGACGTAGTTGCCCGGCGCGCCGTACTCGTCGGCGGTCGACAGGCAGCGGTCGTGGATCGAGCTCATGATGTCGGCCAACCGCTGCTCGGTGTGCTCGAACGACCAGGAGTCGCGCGACGCGTTCTGCTGCATCTCGAGCGCGCTGGTGGCGACGCCGCCGGCGTTCGCAGCCTTGCCCGGCGCGAACGCGACCGATGCGTCGCGCAGCAGGCGGGTGGCCTCTGGCGTGGTGGGCATGTTCGCGCCTTCGGCCACGATGCGACATCCATTCGAGATCAGGGTGGTCGCGGCCGTGGCGTCGAGCTCGTTCTGGGTCGCGCAGGGCAGCGCGATGTCGCACGGAACGTCCCAGACGGAGCCGCCAGCGACGTAGTGAACGGATGACCCGCGTCGCTCCGCGTAGTCGCTGACGCGCCCGCGGTGGCCGTTCTTGATCTCCTTGAGCAGCTCGAGGTCGATGCCGGCCTCGTCGACGATGTAGCCGTTGGAATCCGAGCAGGCGACGACCCGTCCGCCGAGCTGGTGAACCTTCTCGATGGCGTGGATCGCCACGTTGCCCGACCCGGAGACCACGACGCGTTTGCCCTCGAAGGAGTCGCCGGAGGTCTTCAGCATCTCGTCGACGAAGAACACGACGCCGTAGCCTGTCGCCTCGGTGCGCACCTGCGATCCGCCCCACGTGAGGCCCTTGCCGGTGAGGGTGCCGGACTCGTACCGGTTGGTGATGCGCTTGTACTGGCCGAAGAGGTAGCCGATCTCACGGCCACCGACCCCGATGTCGCCGGCCGGGACGTCCGTGTTCTCTCCGATGTGCCGGTAGAGCTCGGTCATGAACGACTGGCAGAACCGCATCACCTCGGCGTCGGACTTGCCCTTGGGGTCGAAGTCCGAGCCGCCTTTGCCGCCGCCGATCGGCAGGCCGGTGAGTGAGTTCTTGAAGATCTGCTCGAACCCGAGGAACTTCACGATGCCGAGGTACACGCTCGGGTGGAAGCGCAGGCCGCCCTTGTACGGACCGAGGGCGGAGTTGAACTCGACGCGGAAGCCGCGGTTGAGCTGCACGCGACCGGCGTCGTCGGTCCACGGCACGCGGAAGATGATCTGGCGCTCCGGCTCGCACAGCCGACGGATGACCTCGGCGTCCGCATACTCCGAGTGCTTGGAGACGACCGGTCCAAGGCTCTCCAGAACCTCGCGCACTGCCTGGTGGAACTCGCGCTCCCCCGGATTGCGGCGCGTGACCTCGTCGAAGACGGCGAGAAGGTTCTGGTCTAGTTCGGGCACAGGGGAGTTCCAATCGGCGAGACGCGGGGATGTGCGGCCAAAGCGATGCCGCGGCACGCTCAGTTTACCGTCCCTGAAAGGACTCACAGGTTCGGCTGTCCGCCCTCTGAAGCATCCCGCCGACCTTCGCCGCGGCTACGCCACCGGCGCCTTGCGCGCCCGCTCGACGACCCGTCCGCGAGCCGACTCGGGGAAAGTCGTCAGCAGGTAGCGCACCTGGTCGGCATCCACGTCCGCACCGAACAGCTCGGTGTTCGGCTCCATGCGGATGCCTTCCGCCAGGGGACCGGCGACCACCGGGTCGAAGCCGAGCGCGTCGACGATGCGCGCGACGGCATCGACCTCATCGGCCCCGTCGCCCGCGATCGCGATGGCCTTTCTTCCGGCCGCGCCCGCTGGACGGGTCTCGTCCTCGAGGTCGTGGTAGCCCATGTGGTTGAGCGCCTTGACGACCCGCGACTCCGGCAGGAATCGCTGCACGATCTCGCTCGTGGACGTCAGCGGATCGTTGAGGTCGTCGCGGATGCCGTCGATCTCCCACCAGTAGTTCATCGCGTCGATGACGAGTTTGCCTTTCAGTGCGTCGACCGGCAGCGACTCGTGCTTGCCGAGCGGCAGGGCGAGGATGACCACGTCAGCGTCCTTCGCGGCGACCTCGGCGCTCACCGCTTTCGCCCCCGGTACGAGCACCTCGACGATCAACGCGATCTTCCCCGGGTCTCCCGACCCCGCGATCAGCACGTCGTATCCGGCCGCGACGGCGAGCCGGCCGAGAACCGTGCCGAGTTTGCCGGCACCGAGGATGCCGATGGTGCGGATGTCTGCTGCCTCCACGTCGTACCTTCCGTCCACGCTGAGTGTTCCGTCTCCGAGGGAAACGTCTGGCGTGCTCGCCAGATTCCGCGCTCAGGCCGGGGTGTCCGGCAGCGTCCTCATCCTGATCAGCGGCGAGAACACCACGATGCCGCACGAGAGCAGCCCCAACACGCAGCCCAGCCACATGGTCGGAACGACCCCGATCCATCCTCCGAGGAGCCCGGCCGCCACGCCCGCGATCGGGATGACCCCCCAGACCACGAAGCGGATCGACGCGTTCATCCGGCCGAGCAGGGGAGGAGGGCAGATGCGCTGCCGGAATGACAGCTGCGAGATGTTGTACACGAGCACCGCGAACATGAAGAAGAAGTCGCCGCCGATGAGCAGCGCGATCGAGGCGTTCGGAAAGACGGCCGCCAGCGGGATGAGGAACGGGGCGATCGCGCTCACCAGTGCCGCGACCACGATGATGCGCCCCTCGCCGATCCGTCGCGACAGGGCGGGAGCCGCGATCGCGCCAAGGATGCCGCCGACTGCGCTGACCCCGCCGACGATGCCGTACACGGCGGGGGAGAGGCCCAGCTCTCGCAGCACGAACAGCGACGACAGGGTCGTCACCAGCCCCTCGAACAGATTGGATGCCCCGGTCATCATCACGATGCGTCTCAGCAACCTGTTGCCGAAGACGAACCGCAGACCCTCGCCGATCTCCCGTACCAGCGATGCCTGCGGCGTCTTCACGTGCTTGGGCTCGGCGTCGCGAATGGAGGCGACGAAGCCGAACGAGAACACGTATCCCACCGACGTCGCCAGGACCACCAGCGGCGCGGGCATGATGTTCAGCAGCCCGCCGGACACGGCGGGGCCGGCCACCCTGGCGACCTGCGCGCTCGTCTCCAGCCCCGAGTTCGCCGAGGTCATCTGCTTCGGCTCGACGAGCCGCGGAACGTAGCTCTGGTACGTCACGTCGAAGAACACCGTCGCGCCGCCCACCACCGCGCCTACGACGTACAGCTGCCACACCTGCAGCAGCCCCAGCCACCAGAGCACGGGAATGGATGCGAGCGCCAGGGCCCGCACGACGTCCGCGGTCATCATCACCCGACGCTTGCGCATGCGATCGACCCAGGCGCCGACCGGCAGCCCGATCACCAGGAACGCGAGTGTCTCCGCGGCGCTGAGTAGGCCCACCTGCTCCGCGGTGGCGTTGAGCACGAGAACGGCGAGAACCGGAATGGCGAGCGTCCCCACCTGCTCGCCGGCCTGGCTGAGCGTCTCGCCGATCCACAGGCGCACGTACGACTGATTGCGCCACACCGAAGGTGCACGGGAGGTTGCGGCATCCGCGACGCCGGCGTCCTCGACCCCGGCGCCCTCACCCTCGTCATCCTCAACGGTGGCATCCGCGTCACCGGCGCCCTCAATCCCGGCGCTCTCACCAGCGTCGAGCGGACGCGACGACTCCTGCGAGGAGGCGTCGGTCGGCTCGGACACCCGTCCACCCTAGTTCTTCCCGTCGGGCCACCCCTTTCCTGTCGAGCCACCCACTTCCTGTCGAGCCACCCACTTCCCGTCGAGCCACCCACTTCCTGTCGGGCCACCCACTTCCCGTCGAGCCACCCCTTTATCGACACGGATTACGTGGTGGTTCGGCGAGAAGGTGGTGGCTCGTCGAGAAGGTGGTGGTTCGCGGGTGGTGGTTCGGCGAGAGGGTGCGGGTCCGGGTGGTGGCTCGGGCGGGCATCCCGCGGGTCAGGGACGCGTCGTGAACTCCTGCGTGCCCAGAACCGACAGCAGGCGCAGCTTCTCAGAGGCCTCG
>JBQCJQ010000531.1:0-3011 GCA_051952615.1 Humibacter sp. | reverse complement strand
CACCACTTCGTCGCGGTCATCGGTCGCCGGCTCGTCACCTGAGCAGGATGCCGACTCGCGACCCGCGTCGTCTCCCTCGCTCACCGTTCTGCGCGCCGGACCGCAGCTGCTTGTCGAGGACCTCGGCCGTGCGGGCGCCGCCTCCATCGGCGCCGGTCGCTCGGGGGCGCTCGACCGTGGGGCCCTTCGCCTGGCAAATCGACTGGTCGGGAACGCCGAGCACGCGGCGGCCCTCGAGGTGGTGGTCGGCGCCGAGCTGCGGCTCGAGCGGCCGACGTGGTTCGCGGTGACGGGGGCGAGGGGCCGGTTGCGCCTTGGCGGTCATCCGATCGAACCCGACGCCGCAGTGCTCGCCGGCGCCGGCGATGTGCTGAGCCTCGGCATCGCCGAGCATGGTCTGCGGTACGTGATCGCGCTGCGCGGCGGCGTGGATGTCCCGCTCGAGCTCGGCTCGGCGTCCACCGACCTCGGCGCAAGGCTCGGGCCGACGGCGTTGGCGGACGGAGACGAGATCGTCGTCGGTGGGAACGTGGCGGGCGACATCCCCGCGGTGGATGCGCTCACGATCCCGTCGCCACCGGATGCCGAGGTGGACGTGCACGTCGTGCCCGGTCCCCGTGAGGACTGGTTCGCCGAGAAGGCCGTCGCAGCGTTCTACGACACCGCGTGGGAGGTGACGCAGCAGTCCAACCGCGTCGGGGCGCGACTGCGGTCGCCGGGCGGGGTGAGCCTCACCAGGGCGGAGGCCCGCGCCGGTGCTGAGCTCGCGAGCGAGGCGATGGTGCCAGGAGCCATCCAGGTGCCGCCCTCCGGCGAGCCGACCGTGCTGCTCGCCGACGGACCGGTGACGGGCGGCTACCCGGTGATCGCCGTCGTGACGGACTCCGACCTCGACGCCTTCGCCCAGCTGCGCCCCGGCCAGCGAGTGCGCTTCCGCCATTCCCGTGCGGTGTTATAGCGACCTCCGCTATTCGAGCAGCGTGGTGCTCACGCTCTAGTCGCGGAGCTGGAAGATCGAGCGACCCGGGAGCGGGGAGGCTACCGCGGTGTCATCCGTCACCACGGGTGCTCCGGCGACGAACTGCCTCAGCTCGTCGCCCGCGACAGCCTTCGCCGGGTGCGGGCCGCTTGCGAGCAGACGCGGCAGCCAGTCCATCGGCAGCGCGGCGTTCGACCCGACGAGCACGACGTTGCCGAACCTCTTGCCCTTCAGCACCTGCGTCTCCGCCAGCGCGGCGACGTGCTCGACGACGGAACGGAGCGTGGATGCCTGCCCTCGCGCGAACGAGAGCGGCGGCCCGTCGGCCACGTTGACGAGCACCACCCCCTGCGGCGCGAGCAGCGACACGGCCTCCCGGTAGAACTCCACGCTGGTGACATGGGCCGGGGTGCGTGCGCCGCTGAAGATGTCGACGATCAGCAGGTCGACCGTGCCTCGCAAGCCTGCGGGCAGCTTGGCCACCACCTCGCGGGCATCCCCGTGCCGCACCCTGATCTGTGCCGATCTCGGTAGCGGAAGCTCCGCGCGCACCAGGTCGACGAGGTCGCTTTCGAGCTCGATCACCTGCTGGCGGGAGCCGGGACGCGTCGCCGCGACATACCTGGGCAGCGTCATCGCGCCGGCGCCGAGGTGCACGGCGGTGATCGGCTCGCCGGGCTCGCCCAGCAGATCGATCACATTGCCCATGCGCTGCACGTACTCGAAGAACAGCCTGGTCGGATCGTCGAGGTCGACGTGCGACTGCGGTGTGCCGTCCACCACCAGCTCGAAGGCGCCAGGCACCCAGCGATCCGGCTCGATCACGGCGCGCAGGCCGCTGTGCTTCAGGACGACCGACGGATGCTCACGCACACACCCAGCCTATGGGCGTGCATCTCCACCCGCTCGTCGTGTGCGGATCTCCACCCTCGTCTCCACCCGTGGGAGGTGGGGCGGCCGACGCCTTCCCGCGAGAGTTGATGCATCGCAACACCCAGCAGAAAGAACTAAGGAGCATCGTGTCCATCCAGCTCGTCACCAATGCGATCGTCATCATCGCGCTCGTCATCTGGGTCGGTTACCGCCAGATGACCTGGCGTGCGGTCGACCCCGGTCGCATGTGGCGGCTGCCCGCCGTGCTCGCGATCGTCGGTGTCATCACCATCGGAAGCATGACCAAGGTGTCGGCGATCACCGGAGTCGACATCGGCGTGCTCCTCATCGAGGTCGTCGTCTCGCTGGGCATCGGTGCGCTCATGGGCGCCATCGCCACGATCCGGCCGCTGACCGAGGACGGCGTTCGCCTGTACCGGGAGGCGCACGCGAACGATCGCCGACCCGGCAGCGCCATCGTGACGCTCGAGACCCGCACCGGATGGCTCGGCATGCTGCTCTGGGTGGTGTTCATCGTCGTGCGCGTCGGCGTCGACTTCCTCGCCACCGCGGCCGGTTCGGCGCTCGCCGCGTCGACGGGAGTCATCCTGCTGATGGTCGCGGCGAACCGGATCGCTCGCGTCGGGGTCATCCTGTATCGCGCCAACCGCCTCGCTGCCCCGGCGCGCGTCTGACACCGACCGCGCCGACAACGATGCGGCAGGATGATCAGAAGGCCGCAGCAACGACATCCGCCCGTCCGGCCCAGGCCGTGCGGGCGTTGTCCGTGTCGGCGTCGCCCGTGCGGGCGTTGTCGGTGTGGGTGTCGTCGGTGCTGGTGCCTTCGGGCGAGGTGCGGTCGAGGCGCCGGCTCCGATCGGCGACGGAAGGGGCGAGGATGACCATGAACGCGCGCTCCTCGCGCTTGGGGCGTACCGGCTTCGGCGTCGTGCTGAACATCTTCGGCATCCTCATTGTGACCATTTATCTGGTCGCAGAGTGGATCGGCGGTCATCTCGCGCTCTGGGCGGGTCCGTTCGCCGTCGTCTCGGTGCTCGCCTGGCTCGTCGTGCTCTTCGTGCCGGATGACAGGCGGTTCGCCCTTCTCGCGCGCATCCTCTTCCTGATCATGGTCGTCTGCGGAGCCCTGACCGCATGG
>JBQCJQ010000530.1:0-3868 GCA_051952615.1 Humibacter sp. | reverse complement strand
CGGCGTCATCCCGGTGTACCGCGTCGCTCTTGTGGCGTTCACCGTGGCATCCGCACTGTGCGCGGTGTCGCCGTCGACCGGGGCACTGATCGCGGCTCGCGTCGTGCAGGGCCTCGCCGGCGCGCCGATGGTGCCGTTGGCGATGAGCATGCTCCTCGGCGGCTCCGGCGCGCGAAGGGCCGTGTCGCCGGTCGCGGGCGTCCTGCTGTTCCTCGGTCCGGCGATCGGGCCGAGCATCGGCGGACTTCTCATCGGAGCGGGCGGCTGGCGGTGGATCTTCCTCGTCAACCTTCCGATCGGATGTCTCGCTGCTCTCGCCGCCTGGCGTCTTCCGCCAAGCCTCGCGCCGACCCGGCCCGACCGTGCTGCGCGCTTCGATGTGGTGGGATGGCTGCTCATCGCGTTCGGACTCACTGCGTTGCTCTAAGGGGCGAGCACAGGAGGCACTGCGGGGTGGGCTGCGCCGGCGACCGTCGCTGCCGTCGCTGTGGGGGCGGCGATGCTCGTGGCGTATGCGCTTGTTGCGCGCCGTGCCCGACATCCCGTCGTCGACCTCCGGCTGGTGAGAACTCGAACCGGATGGCTGTCCCTCTTGCTCTGCGGCATGGCGACCGTCGTCACGTACGTCACCGTGTTCCTCTTGCCGGTGTTCGCGCAGCAGGTGCAGGGGGCATCCGCGCTGGAAGCGGGCTGGGCGATGCTGCCGCAGGGCATCCTCACCGGCCTGAGCATGGGGCTCGGGGCGCGGCTGCTGCGATGGTGGAGCATTCGGTGGACGGTCATCGCCGGCTTCGGGCTTCTCGCGGTCGCCGGGACGGGGGTGCTGTTCATCCAGGCGTCAACGCCGCTCTGGCTGATCTCGCTCGTGCTCGCCTGCCGCGCGGCCGCCCTCGGCCTTGTCGTCACTCCGCTGCTGACGGCCATGCTCGAGCCGCTCCCCGAGCATGCCCTGCCGGACGCGAACAGCCTGTTCAGCATCTGGCAGCGCGTGATCGGCTCGTTCGGCATCGGCCTTCTGGCGTCCCTGTACGCGACGACGGCGGATGTCGCGGGTCCGGTCCCCGCGCTGCACGAGGTGGGCGCCGTCTTGGTCGTGGTCTGCGTCGTCGCCGCTCTCGGAGCGATTGCCCTGCCCGGGGCCCGTCTTCCCGGTCTCTCCCACGATCGTGCTGTGGAGAAACCTCCTTCCCCAGCCGGCCCCTGAGCACGCCATCGCGTCGTGGGGTCCGCGTACCCTGGACCGGTGAGCATCCCCGACCGCTTCGACTCCGTCCCGCTGGACGGCGGTTCGTGGGGTCCAGACGACGACGTTCCGCCCGACGACGAGTACGGGCCGGAGTTCCTGTCGGGTGGCGGCAGTGGGGCCGATCGCGGCGTGAGTGGCGGCGGCACCGGCGGCTCGCGCGATGTCGTCGACGCCTTCGAGGCGCGATTGGAACAGACATCCGTGCGCCGCATGGTCGGTGCAGAGCCGCTCGACGTGCTGCACACCGTGTGGGGATACGACACGTTCCGCGGCGAGCAAGGTGAGATCATCGAGCGGCTCATCGGTGGGGGCGATGCCGTCGTGCTGATGCCCACCGGCGGCGGCAAGAGCCTGTGCTACCAGGTGCCCTCGATCATCCGCGAGGGCACGGGCATTGTGATCTCGCCGCTCATCGCGCTCATGCACGACCAGGTCGAGGCGCTCGGAGCGGTCGGTGTTCGCGCTGCGTTCCTGAATTCGACGCAGGATGCCGGGCAACGGGCATCCGTCGAACGCGCCTACCTGCGCGGCGAGTTGGACCTCTTGTACGTCGCCCCCGAGCGGCTGGCGTCGGAGCAGACCAAACAGCTTCTCGGCCGTGGACGCATCGCACTGTTCGCGATCGACGAGGCACACTGCGTGTCGCAGTGGGGACACGACTTCAGGCCGGACTACCTCGGCCTCTCCGAGCTGGCTCAGCGCTGGCCTGACGTGCCCCGCATCGCGCTCACCGCGACGGCCACCGAGGCGACCCACAAAGAGATCACCGAGCGGCTGCGGCTGCAGAACGCGCAGCACTTCGTCTCGAGCTTCGATCGGCCGAACATCCAGTACCGCATCGTCGAGAAGAACGACGTGCGCCGTCAGCTGGTCGACTTCATCCAGGGGGAGTTCGGCGGCCCGTCACAGGGCGGTCCGGCATCCGGCATCGTCTACGCACTCAGCCGCAACACGGTCGAGCAGACTGCCGAACACCTTAAGAAGCAGGGCATCGATGCCATGCCGTATCACGCCGGCTTGGATGCCGGCACTCGCGCACGCACGCAGTCCCGCTTCCTGCGCGAAGACGGCGTCGTCATCGTGGCGACGATCGCTTTCGGCATGGGCATCGACAAACCCGACGTGCGGTTCGTCGCGCATATCGATCTGCCCAAGTCGGTCGAGGGTTACTACCAGGAGACGGGCCGAGCCGGTCGCGACGGCGAGCCCGCCGTCGCGTGGCTCGCCTACGGCCTCCAGGACGTGGTCCAGCAGCGCCGCATGATCGAGCAGTCGCCTGGCGACCTCGCGCACCGGCGTCGCATGTCGGCGCACCTCGATGCCATGCTCGCGCTCTGCGAGACCGTGCACTGCAGGCGGCAGAACCTATTGCAGTACTTCGGCCAGCCCTCGGAACCCTGCGGCAATTGCGATACCTGCCTCAACGCGCCGCAGACCTGGGATGGCACCATCGCCGCCCAGAAGCTGCTGAGCACCGTCGTGCGGTTGAAGCGCGAGCGCAACCAGCAGTTCGGGGCAGGGCAGCTCGTCGACATCCTGCGAGGCAAGCGCACGCCGCGGGTCGAGCAATACCGGCACGACGAGCTCAGCACCTGGGGCATCGGCGACGACCTCAGCGAGCAGCAGTGGCGTGGAGTCGTACGCCAGCTTCTCGCGCAGGGCCTGCGCGAGGTGAACGACGACGGCTACGGCACGCTGATCATCACGCCGGCCAGTGCCGAGGTGCTGAACGGATCGCGCACCGTGCTGCTCCGACAGCAGGCCGACCGCCCGGCGTCCCGCTCCCGGGCGGCGAAGGCGAGCATCGCGGAGCTGCCGGATGCCGCACATCCGCTCTTCGAAGCCCTCCGGGCCTGGCGCGCCGAGCAGGCGAAGCGGCAGGGCGTCCCCGCCTACATCGTCTTCGGTGACGCCACCCTGCGAGGAGTCGCGGCGGCGCGCCCAGGAACGCTCGACGAGCTCGCCCAGATCTCCGGCGTCGGTGCGAAGAAGCTGGAGACCTACGGAGAGCAGCTGCTCGCGGTCGTCGCCGCGGCCGCCTGACGCTCGGAGTCGATCGCGTGGCTTCATCGCAGACCCTCAGCGAGGCCGAACGGCGTCGTGTCGCGCTGTGGGCTGCCGACTGTGCGGAACGCGTTCTGGCGCTGTTCGAGGCCGAGGCGCCCGACGATGGTCGCGTGCGAGACGGCATCGAGCGCGCACGGGCATTCGGACGTTCTGAGCTCGACGCCGCCGGCGAGATTCGTCGTCGGTTCGTCGCGGGTCGCGCGATCAACTCGGTGAAGAGTCCAGCGGCGAGGGCGGCCGCGCAAGCAGCGGGGCAAGCCTCGGGAGTTGCGCACATGGGTGCGCACGCCTTGGGGGCGGCGGCGTACGCCGCGAAGGCTTCCGCTCTGGCCGCGCCCGACGCGGAGGTGGGCCGGGCAGAAGAAGTCCGGTGGCAGCTAGGGCACATGACGGCCGGAGTCCGCGAGGCCTTGCGCCTTTTGCCGCCACTCGGGAAGGACTCCTCCGGACCTCTTGGTCCGGGGCTGCTCACGTCGGACATGCTCGCCACGACCATCCGCGAGATCCAGGACGACCTGTCGCGACCGTAGACCGCCGAATCCTCAGACTGATCGG
>JBQCJQ010000529.1:0-4954 GCA_051952615.1 Humibacter sp. | reverse complement strand
CCGGATCTGCTGGTGCTCGACGAGCCCACGTTCGGGCAGGATGCCCGTACCTGGCGTGAGCTCGCCGCCCTTCTGTCCGAACTGCTCGACGCGGGCCACGCCGTGATGGCGGTCACGCACGACGACGCGTTCGTCCACGCACTCGCGGACGACGTGCTCACCCTTCCAGGCGCTGCCGCCCCGGCCGAGCGGCCTGCCGCCGGAGAGCCGCACGCGGTGGAGGCGACACGATGAGCGTCGTGCTGACCCCCGACATCCGCTCCAGCCGAATCGCCACGATCAGCCCGGTGGCGAAGCTCGGTGCCGCCCTGCTGATCTCGCTCACGCTCGTGCTCACCATCGACTGGGTGTCGGCGAGCGTCGCCCTGGTGCTCGAGGCGATGCTGCTGCCGTTCGCCGGCGTGCCCGCCAGGCAGTTCTGGCTGCGCACCGCGCCGGTGTGGATCGCCGCGGTGGCCGCTGCCATCGCGACGGCCCTGTACGGTGCCGACTCCGGCTCCGTGCTCTGGAGTCTCGGCCCGGTCACCGTCACGCAGGGATCGCTCTCGCTGGCCGGCGCGATCGCGCTGAGGGTGCTCGCCATCGGCATCCCCGGGGTGATCCTGTTCGCCACCTCCGATCCGACGGACCTTGCCGACGGTCTCGCGCAGCTGGTCCGTCTGCCCGCGCGGTTCGTGCTCGGTGCGCTCGCCGCGCTTCGTCTCGTCGGCCTGTTTATCGACGACTGGCGAGCGCTCGGACAAGCGCGGCGTGCCCGCGGCGTCGGCGACGGCGGAGGGCTTCTCGGGGCCGTCCGCCGTCTCGGCTCGCGGTCATTCGCGCTTCTCGTGTTGTCGCTGCGTCGTGGCAGCAAGCTCGCGACGGCGATGGAGGCCAAGGGGTTCGGAGGGACGACGCGGCGCACGTGGGCGAGGAAGGCGCGGTTCACCGGGCGCGATGTCGCCATGGTCTGCCTCGGTGCGGGCATCGCGGCGTGCGCGACGACGGCCGCCGTGCTCGCGGGAAGCTGGTCCTTTGTCGTCTCGTGACTCGAGCCTTTCCGTCGGACGTGCCACCACTGTCGATGCGGGCACGCCGCGTGAGATCGTGCGTGCCGCCCTTGAGAAGTCGGAAGCACCCGTCATCCTCATCGACGGTCCGAGCGGCGCAGGCAAGTCGAGTCTGGCCGACGCCGTGATCGCGGCGTGGCCGGAGCGTCGCGCCGAGCTCGTGCGCATGGACGACATCTACCCGGGCTGGGATGGGCTAGAGGCCGCGGCCGAGCTTCTTTCTTCCGAGCTGCTCGGGCCGCTGCGTTCCACCGGCACAGGGCGTTGGCGGGGCTGGGACTGGACGGCGTCTTCGCCCTCCGAATGGCACTCCGTCGTCGAGGGACATCCACTGATCGTCGAGGGCTGCGGATGCCTCACGCAGGCGTCGGCACCGCTCGCCGACCTGCGGGTGTGGCTCGGAGCGGACGACGGCGTGCGCAGAAGACGGGCTCTGGAACGGGATGCCGGTGCCTTCGACGCGCACTGGGACATGTGGCAGCGGCAGTGGGAGACTCTCGTCGCGCGTGAGTCCCCGTGCGGTCTCGCCGATCTT
This sequence comes from Humibacter sp., assembly GCA_051952615.1. Classification (GTDB taxonomy): domain Bacteria; phylum Actinomycetota; class Actinomycetes; order Actinomycetales; family Microbacteriaceae; genus Humibacter. The sequence goes on along the minus strand of JBQCJQ010000529.1, from coordinate 3,370 downwards.
CTGCTCGACGGCACGGGCGCGGTCTGAGGCGCACGTTTCAGCGGTGGGCCGTGCGCGCGGTAGCTTTGTGGAATGAGCGACAACGCAACCGAGTACATCGTCGAGTATTCCGACGGTCCATTGGCGGGCACCAGCGAGCGCCGATACCTCGTGCGCGGCAAGTACGACGAGAGCCTGAACGCGGTAGCGGCGATCGACGGCGTCGAGTCGCTCTTCAAGTACAACGCCCTGGACAGCCGAGAGATCAGGGGCGAGCTCCACGTGCGCTACGCGTTCGACGCGTCGGACAGCGACCCGTTCGAGAGCGACCCAGAGGACGACCCGGCGCGCTGATCCACGTGAGTCGGGTGCGGTCTCATGCCCACCCGAGCTCGTGCAGTTCTTCGTCGTCGATGCCGTAGTAGTGCGCGATCTCGTGCACGAGCGTGACGTGCACCTCGTCGCGCAGCTGGGTCTCGTCGTCGCAGATCGACAGCAGAGGCTCCCGGTACACGATGATGCGATCGGGCATCTCGCCGAAGCCGTAGCGATCCCGCTCCGTCAGCGCGACGCCGTCGTACTCGCCGAGCAGGCTCAGTGAGCCGTCCGGCGGCCGGCTCTCCACCAGGAACGCGACGTTCTCGATGCCGTCGATCATGTCGTCGGGCAGTGCGTCGAGCTCGTCGATCACGAGTTGCTCGAACTCCGCGGCATCCATGCTCATCACGAGACCAGCGTGCCACGAACGCGCATCGCACAAGCGGGGTCGCCGTCTACCGGCCGCCCGTAGTTACCCTGCCCGTGTCGTACGCCCATATCGCCAGCTCGACCCGGTTGCGGGCGCCGAGCTTCAGCGTGATGCTGCCCAGGTGCGCCTTGACGGTGCCGAGGCTCACCATGAGGTCAGCGCCGATCTCAGCATTCGTGAGGCCGCGCGCCACATCGCGAAGCACCTGCTCCTCGCGGGCCGTGAGCGGCTCGGTGGGTCGCACGGGCGAGCCCGCGCCGTGCTTGGCGCGGAAGGCCTCCAGAAGCCGAAGAGTGAGAGCCGGGTCGATAAGCGAGTCGCCGGCATGGGCGGCGTGCACTGCCTGCGCGAGCTGGTCGGTGCCGGAGTCCTTGAGCAGGAATCCGCGTGCACCCGCCTTCAGCGCCGCGTGCACGTAGTCGTCGACGTCGAAGGTGGTGATCACGACGATCGCGAGCGGATGCACCACGCCTGCCCCCGCAAGGCGCCGGGTGGCCTCGATGCCGTCGAGCCCCGGCATCCGGATGTCGAAGAGTCCGACATCCGGGTGCAGGCGTTCTGCGAGCCGCACAGCCTCGAATCCGTCTGCGGCCTCGCCGACCACACTCATATCGGGCTGAGCGTCGAGGATCATGCGCAGTCCGGCGCGCACGATCGGTTGGTCGTCGGCGACGAGCACCCGGATCATCGGCCTGCGCCCTTCGTCGGCAGCCACACTGAGACGGTCCAGCCGCCCGAGGGATCGGGCCCAGCGGCGCAGGTACCTCCGAGAGCAGTGGCACGCTCCGCCATGCCCACGATGCCGAATCCTCTCGCGCCGGCGGGCACGACATCCTGCGCGGTGCCGGGTCGTGCTCGATCGCCGTCGTCGTGCACGCGGAGCCGAACTCCGTCAGGCTCGACCGTGAGCTCTGCGTCGATGATGGTGGCACGCACGGCATGCCTGCGGGCGTTGGTGATCGACTCCTGCGCGATTCGGTAGAGGGCCGTCACGACGGGTGCAGGGAGGCGATCGAGGTCGCCGTCCACCCGGAGCGACACCGGAGGGCCGTTGCCGCCTGGCGGGTCATCCCGATCGGCGAGCCCGCGAAGATCGGCAACGCCGGGAGCGGGGGAGAGGTCGCCGTCCGGTGCATGGCCGCCCGTCGTGTCGTCACGAAGCGTTCCGACGACCGACCGCATCTCCCGCAGCGTTCGTCGTGCCTCGGATTCGATGACGCGCAGCATGTCGGCCGTGGCCTGCCGGTCGCGGTCGGCAACGGTCAGGCCTGCCTGAGCGCTGATCGCGATCGCGGAGACGTGGTGAGCGACGGTGTCGTGCAGGTCGCGCGCGAGACGTTCGCGCTCCTGGGAATGCGCCCGCTCCAGTCGTTCGGTGCGCACGGCGGCGCGGTACCTGAAGACCGCACCAAGGGACAGGGATGCCGCCACCACGGCGATCCCTCCGATGATGTTCTGCAACACGGGCGGCCCGGTGAACAGCGAACGGGCCATCGCGATCAGCATGATCGCGCCGACCACGACGATCTCCTTGCCCGACCCCCAGCGCACCAGCGTGTACGGCAGGATGAGCAGCGCCGCCATCGTGTACAGCTCGATCGACGGGGACGGGATGAACCACTGAACCGCATCCGCCACGAGCACGGCGCCGAACGCGATCAGCACGACGGCACCGGGATGAGCGCGTCGCCAGAGCAGCGTTGCGATCACGATGAGCTCGACGGCGACCGACGGCCATACGGCGGGCGGCACCTGGCGCAGCACGGCTTCGAGCACGGCGAGTGCCGCCAGCACGCCGACGAGCACCCAGTCCCACCAGGCGCGCGGCGGCGCATGCGGGGCTCGCGGCAGATGCCACGCTGCGCGTGCCACGGAGGTCACGCCTGCATCCTACGAGGCGCCCGTGCGGTGCGGAGCACGTGTCGTCGGATGATCCACTCGGCGACCGCAAGGTTGATGACCCATCCCGCGATCATCGGCACCGCCTTGGTGGTCTCAGGGTTGCCGCCGATCGCCACCCACAGGCCCATCGTGATCACCTGGGTTCCCGCACCGAGCGCGATGGCGTAGCCGCGCATCATCCAGGCTCGATGGGCGTCGAATCGGCGGCGCAGCACGGCGACGAATCCGAGCGAGATCGCCACGAGCATCCCGACACCGAAGACCCACCGGGCGGCAGGCAGGAGGCCGCCGTCGTGTGCCGGCAGGTCGTAGAACTGCGTCATCCACAGACCGGAGAGTGCCGTGGCCAGACCCATCGGCACCAGCACGCGGCCCGCAACGCGATGCCACTTCGGATGACGCGTGCGAAAGCTCTGCTGGAACTGGAAGGCGCCCAGCAGGCTGTACACGGTGGCGCTGACGATATGGATGATCACGGGCGCCGGCATGCCGGTGAAGCGGGCGTTCTCCGGTGTGGTCTCGACGCCGACGGCGAGCGAGGCGACCCGATCCGCCCCTGCGACGACGGGGACAAGACTGAGAAGCACGAGACCGGCGGGAATGAGCCAGTCCCGGCGGCGGGTGCCGGAGTGCGGAGCGCGGGGCTGCCCTGCGAGGCGTGCGGTCGATGCGGTCATGGACCGATCTTGCGAGTCCGCCAGGTGCGCTCGCATCGGCCGAACGGCCAGTACGGTTCTGAAG
>JBQCJQ010000528.1:0-4572 GCA_051952615.1 Humibacter sp. | reverse complement strand
GCGGTCGAGTGGGTGCACGAGGTGTTCCTCGTGCTCGGCAGCCTGATCGTCGGCTTCGTGATCGGCCGCGCCGACCGCGCCAGGCTCGCGCTCACCCTCTACGTGCTCGGGTGCTGCGGCATCGGCGTCGTGACGATCTTCGTGTCGCTCACGACCTACCTCCACACCCACCAGTTCCAGCCCGTCTTCCTCACCGACCTGAACAAGAACACCATCGGCGGCATGCTGGGGGCGGCAGCCGTGATCGCCTTCGCCCGGCCGATCTGGCTGCGCTGGTCTCGCGGATGGTCGTGGCTCGCCGTCATCATCTGCTCGGTCGCGGTCATCGCTGCGCAGTCCAGGCAGGGCCTGGTCGGCGAGATCGTCGGCATCCTGATCGTCAGCATCCGCGCCAGGCCGCAGACCGGTCGGCGGGTGCGCATCGTGTGGCTCGCCGCGATCCCCGGTGTCGCCTGGGTCATCAGCGCGCTCACGTCGCAGCTGGCATCGAACAACCAGTTCAACTCCGCCCACCAGCGCGTCGACTGGTACTCCCAGGCCATTCAGATCTGGGAGAAGTCCCCGATCTTCGGCGTCGGCATGCGCTGGTGGTACACCGACCGCTTCGCCAGTGAGTTCCAGTCGTTCCAGCCTCCGAACGCCGAGCTGGAGGTGCTCACGACGGTCGGCGTCTTCGGCCTGATCGGTTTCCTCACGCTGTTCGCCGTTGCCGGCTGGTACCTGTGGAAGATGGACCCGGTCTACGGCACGGTCGGAGTCGCGGTCGTCGCGATGCGCTTCACGCAGGCGCAGTTCGACCTGTACTGGGTGGCCGGTCAGGCATCGCTGCTCTGGATCGTCGCGGGCATCTGCTACGGCGTCAAGGCGTTCGACGATGACCGGCGCTCCCGAGGTGAGCCGCTGACCTGGGAGCTGCCGAGGCCGCCGAAGCGTTCTCGGACCGCCCGCGGCGTTGCGCTGCCTGGGCCGCTCGTGCCGGTGAAGCCGGCCATGACGCGGATGACCGGAGCAGCGCCGGGGCCGAGCGGACCCGCCCCGTTAAGGTAGAGAGGATTCGTCACCTACCCCGAGGACAACCTATGAAGGTGCTCCGCATCGCCCATCACGCAGTGGTGTCCGCGTGGCGACAGCGTGAGCGCGAGCTCCGTGAGCAGGGTGTCGACGTCGAGCTCATCTCGTCGAAGGTCTGGAACGAGGGTGGCCGCGACGTGCGGCTCGAGCCAGAGGGAGACGGGTTCGTTCGGGGCGCGCGCACCATCGGCAGGCATCCCAGCGTGTTCGCCTACGACCCGCGGCCGATCTGGCGCGCGATCGGTAGTAACCCCGACCTCATCGACCTCCACGAGGAGCCGAACGCGCTCGCGACGGCGGAGGTCCTGCTCATCAGACGCCTGCGGGGGAGCAAGGCTCCCTACCTGCTCTACTCGGCGCAGAACATCCGCAAGCGGTTCCCGCTGCCGTTCCGGTGGTTCGAGCGGATCGCTCTGCGTGGAGCGGCAGCCGCGTACGTCTGCAACCGCGAGGCGGGGGAGATCCTCACGGCGAAAGGCCTCGCAGGCCCGGCGGTCGAGATCCCGCTCGGTGTCGACGTGCGCACCTTCGAGCCCGCCGATCGCACGCCGCCGGCCGATGGCGTGAAGACCATCGGCTACGTCGGACGGCTCGAGTCGCACAAGGGCGTCGACGTGCTGCTGCGCGCCGTCGTCGGCCACGACGACTGGAATGTGGACATCACCGGCGACGGTCCTCAGCGCGCGGAGCTGCAGGCGCTCGCGTCGAGCCTCGGGATCGCCGACCGTGTGAGGTTCCTGGGCTTCGCGAGCGGTGAAGAGCTGGCCGAGAGGTACAGGAGCCTCGACATCCTCGCCGTCCCCTCCCTGCCGCGGCCGAACTGGCTCGAGCAGTTCTGCCGGGTCGCGGTCGAGGCGATGGCCTCTGGAGTGCCTGTGGTGGCGAGCGACTCGGGGGCGATCCCCGATGTGGTCGGCGACGCCGGTGTGCTCGTACGGCCGGGCGACCCGTCGGCGCTCGCCGCTGCCATCGAACGTGCTCTCGACCCGGACAGCTGGACCGAGTATCGCGCGGCCGGGCTGGAGCGATCGGCGCGATTCACCTGGCGAAACGTGGCGACGCTGCAGCGCGAGCTGTACGAGTCGGTCCTCGCCGACGCCGACGCCGACGCCGCCGCAACCGCAGGCCCACACGTGCTGATCGTCGCCTACGGCTCGCCCGAGCCGCTCGTCGGGTGCCTCGCCGAGCTCGGCGACGGGCTGCCCGTGACCATCGTGGACAACTCCTCGCTGCCCGAGACCAGGGAGTTGGCCGAGCGGCACGGCGCCCACTACGTCGACGCGGGCGCGAACCTGGGATTCGCGGGAGGCGTGAACCTCGGGCTCGACACGATCGAGGCGGCGGGTGACGGCGAGCGCGACGTGCTGCTGCTCAATCCGGACGCCCGCCTCGGCCGTGAGGGCATCGATCGGATGCACGAGCTGCTGCACTCCGCGCCACGCCTTGCGGCCGTCGGTGCGACGCAGACCGAACCGGAGACGGGCGCCCGTGTTCGCGTCTGGTGGCCCTTCCCGACGCCGGTCGGCGCGTGGATCGAGGCGGTCGGACTCGGCGGGTTGCGTCGCAGCCACGACTTCGCGATCGGTTCGGCACTCCTACTGCGCCGTGCTGCCCTGGACGACATCGGTCGCCTCGACGAGCGGTTCTTCCTCTACGCCGAGGAGACCGACTGGCAGCGACGCGCGCGCTCACGCGGCTGGGACATCGCGGTGGCCGATGTGGACGCGACCCACGAGGGCGCGGGCACCGGCGGCGACCCTCGGGTGCGGGAGCGGCACTTCTACGGCAGCGCGGAGCGGTACATCCGCAAGCACTACGGCGCGGCAGGATGGCAGCTCTACCGCGCGGGCACCTTCCTGGGTGCGGCGGCACGCGGCGCTGTCCTTCCCGGGGAGCGCGGCGCTGCCGCCCGGCGAAGGGCGGCGCTGTTCCGGCACGGACCGATCGCCGTCGAGACCGGCGCTGTCGGCCCGCGACGCCCACCGGCACGCAGATCGGGCGGCCTCCACGTCGTGCACGTGGTGTGCTCGGAAGCGTTCGCCGGCGTCGAGCGCTACGTGCTGCACTCGGCGCTGGCCCTGAGCGATGCGGGATGCCGGGTGACCGTGATCGGCGGCGGACTCGACACGATGGGGACCGTGCTGCAGGAGGCCGGCATCACCTGGCGGGCCGGCGCGACAGCACCCGTCGCCTACCGGGCGCTTCGGCGCATCCCGGACGCCGATGTGATCGTCACGCACATGACGATCGCCGATCTGGTCGGCACGGCACCGGGCATCCGCCGGGCTCCGGTCGTGAGCGTCCGCCACTTCGCTGCGCAGCGGGGCGGCAATCCGGTGAACCGCGTTCTCGCGAAGGCGGCGGGTCGGCGGATCGCCGGGCAGCTCGCGATCTCGAGCTTCGTGGCGGCGAACGTCGAGGGGGACAGCGTCGTCGTGCACACCGGGGTGGCCGACGTGCCCGATGTCGACGAGACGACGCGCGAGCCGATCGTGCTCGCCCTGCAGCGCCTGGAGGCGGAGAAGCACACCGACGTCGCGATCCGCGCGTGGGCCGCGACCCAGCACCTCGAGGGATGGCGCCTCGTGATCGCGGGCGAGGGCGCCGACGAGGCGGAGCTGCGCGACCTCGCCACTCGACTCGGCGTCGCCGACACCGTCGACTTCGTCGGCTTCCAGAGCGACGTGGCCGGATGGCTGTCCAGGGCATCCGTGATGATCGCACCCACACCGCGCGAAGGGCTGGGCCTGGCGGTGCTCGAGGCGATGTCGTACGGGCTTCCCGTCGTGGCGGCCGCCGGCGGTGGACACCTCGAGACCGTCGGGTCGGTCGAGGGTGCCGCGCTCTTCGCCGTCGACGACGCGCAGGAGGCCGGCAGCCTGCTCTCCGGACTGATCACCGACCCCGAGCGTCGAGCGGAGTACGGCCGTGCCCTGCGTGCACGGCAACGCGAGGCATTCGGCACCGCCGGTCAGACGGCCGCGACCCTGCGGCTGCTGCACGAGGTAGCGCGCCCGAGCAGTGGAGTGCCCGCGAGCGACACCACGGGACCAGGGTCGCAGGAGCCACAGCCGGGCGCGTCGAAGCGCATCGTGGTCGCCTCGTTGGAAGCGTGGAACGAGGTCTGGCGCCGCAACCAGTATGTGATCGACGGCCTGCTCGCCTCCGACCCCTCCCTCGAGGTGCTGTTCATTGAACCGCCCGCCGACCCGCTCTTCGCCCTGGCGTCCGGCCGGCGTGCCGAGCGGGGCCGCGGGCTGCGCACCGCAGAGGGCTACGACGGCAGGTTGCACCTCTACCAGCCGACGAAGGCGCTGCCGCGTCGCGCGGGCCGCATCGCCGACGATCTCGTCACGGCGGGCATCCGTCGTGCCGTTTCGAGACTCGGATGGCGAGACGGCGTGCTCTGGATCAACGACCCCGGCCAGGCATCCCTCATCGACGCCCTGGGCTGGCCCAGCCTCTACGACATGACGGATGACTGGGTCGCCGCCGAACGTG
>JBQCJQ010000527.1:0-3470 GCA_051952615.1 Humibacter sp. | reverse complement strand
TCGAGCGCAGCCTTGATGTTGTCGGAGAGCTGCTCCGGCGTGAAGCCGGCCTTGCCGACGACGAAGTGCACGTTGGCGTGCTTGTCGACGCGGAACTCGATCTTTCCGCCCTTGATGTCGGAGACAGCCTTCGCCACATCCGGCGTCACGGTGCCGGTCTTCGGGTTGGGCATAAGACCACGGGGGCCCAGCACCTTTCCGAGACGGCCGACCTTGCCCATGAGCTCAGGGGTGGAGACGGCGGAGTCGAAATCGGTCCAGCCGCCGGCCACGCGCTCGATGAGCTCGTCGCCACCGACCTCGTCGGCGCCTGCAGCGATCGCGGCTTCGGCGGCGGGGCCGGTCGCGAACACGACGACGCGGGCGGTCTTGCCCGTGCCGTGCGGCAGGATGACGGTGCCACGCACCATCTGGTCGGCCTTACGCGGGTCTACGCCGAGCTTGAGTGCGACCTCGACGGTCGAGTTGAACTTCGTCGAGCCGGTCTCGCGTGCCAGCGCGACGGCCTCGTCGGGAGTGTAGAACTTGCCGTCCTCGATCTTCGAGACAGCGGCCCGGTAGGCCTTGGACTTCTGTGCCATGTCTGGTCCTACCTTTCCTACTCGACCGTGATGCCCATGGAGCGGGCGGTGCCCGCGATGATCTTGGATGCCGCGTCGAGGTCGTTCGCGTTGAGGTCGACCATCTTCGCCTCGGCGATCTCACGCACCTGCGCAGCGGTCAGCTTGCCGACCTTGGTGGTGTGCGGAACGCCGGAACCCTTGGCCACGCCAGCGGCCTTCTTGATGAGCTCTGCGGCCGGCGGGGTCTTGAGGATGAACGTGAACGAACGGTCCTCGTAGACGGTGATCTCCACCGGGATGACGTTGCCGCGCTGCGACTCGGTCGCCGCGTTGTACGCCTTGCAGAACTCCATGATGTTGACGCCGTGCTGACCCAGCGCCGGGCCGATCGGCGGGGCGGGGTTGGCGGCGCCGGCCTTGATCTGAAGCTTGATCAGACCTGTGACCTTCTTCTTCGGTGCCATGTGTTTCCTTCGGTTCGAGCGCCCCATCGGGGGCGCGCTTCCACAGCCAGGCGAACCCTGGGCGTGGTGGGGATGTCCGGTCCAGAGGCGGACCGGCCGATCTATGTTACCTGATGCGCATTCACGGTTGCCTGATGCGCATCAGCGGCGTTCTGCCGGGATGCCCTACTGCTTGTTGACCTGGTCGAAGCTGAGCTCGACCGGGGTCTCGCGCTCGAAGAGGGAGACGAGCACGGTGAGCTTGCCGCTCTCCGGCTTGATCTCGCTGATCGAACCGGGCAGGCCCGCGAACGAGCCTTCCTTGATCGTGATGGTCTCGCCGATCTCGAAGTCGACCTCGATGGGCGCGACCCGCGTCGCAGCCTTCGCGCCCTTGCCTGCCGCGGCCTTGCCCGTGGCAACCGGCTCGACCTGCACGAGCGACTTCAGCATGTTGAACGCCTCGTCGAATCGCAGCGGGGTGGGGTTGTGCGCGTTGCCGACGAACCCGGTCACGCCAGGGGTGTGACGCACGACGGACCAGCTGTCTTCGTTGAGATCCATGCGCACCAGCACGTAGCCGGGGATGCGCACGCGGTTGACCATCTTGCGCTGGCCGTTCTTGATCTCGACCACGTCTTCCATCGGCACCTCGACCTGGTAGATGTAATCTTCCATGCCCATGGTGTTGGTGCGGTTGGCGAGGTTCTGCTTCACGCGACGCTCGAAGCCGGCGTAGGAGTGGATGACGTACCACTTGCCCGGCAGGTAACGCAGTTCGCGCTTGAACTCGTCGTACGGGTCGACCTCGACGTCTTCCTCGGGGTCGTTGCCATCGGAGTCGACGTCGGATGCGTCATCCGCGGCCTCGTCTGCGGTGCCGTCGACCTCTTCTTCGTCTTCGATCGCCTCGAAGGCCGCCTCGGCCTCGTCGGCGTCGTCGATCTCGAGGGCGTCGTCGACGACGGCGTCAGCCTCGGGATCGGCCGTCTCGGCGATGGCGTCGAGCACGGCATCCAGATCGATGTCGTTCCCGTCGGCGTCGGTCACGTGCAGGGCTTCGCGCTCGGCGGCATCCGACGATCGTTCCTCGGCGGCGAGCTCGTTGCCCTCCTGTGCCTCGTCATCGCCCGCAGCCTGCTCGGCAGCGGTCGCCCAATCGACGTCGTCGCGCTCTCGTTCAGACACTTGCTGTTACCAATCCATTCCTGTTGTACGCGTCACGGCGTGCCCGCCGGCTCATCCGGGCCACTCGCCCGCGGCCGTTCGGTGTCAGGCCCCCGGTGTACCGAAGACCAGGATGACCAACCAGCTGAACAGCTGATCGAGTCCGTAGACGAGCGCCATCATGATGATCACGAAGATCAGCACCACGCCGGTGTAGCTGAACAGCTCCCTGCGCGTGGGGGTGACGACCTTCCTCAGTTCCCCGAAGACCTGTCGGATGAACAGGGCGATCCGAGAGAAGGGGTTGCGCTTGGCTGCCCGCTCCTTCTTGGCGTTGGCGACGACATCCTCACTGGGCTCGTCGATAACTTTCCGCGCCACCTCATACCTTTCGTGGGTCGGAGCCAGAGCACCGACTTGCAGGGCGGACAGGACTCGAACCTGCAACCTGCGGTTTTGGAGACCGCTGCTCTACCAATTGAGCCACCGCCCTTCGGGAAGAAATCACACGACCCTACCCTGGCAAGTACCGCTTTCGCCGAGAGTTCGCGCCGTGATGCCTTGCCCTCTCGACCATTCAAAATGGGCGCAGAAAAGCTTGGCTGACTTCAACAACCTCGGTCAAGTGTAGGCGAGCCGCCCCACCTTCCGCAAAGCGGCGTCCCCCGAGCATGCCGCTGCGCCACGTGCGCTCTCGTCGACTTCTGCTGGTGTGCCGACCCCCTCGCTCGCTGCCGCGCCACTTGCGCTCTATTGCGCCACTTCTGCTGGCGCTATAGAGCGCAAGTGGCGCAATAGCCGGGCGGCGGGACGGAGGCCGGGTGGACCGAGGTCGGGCCGACCGCGGCGGACCGGGCGGGACCGGCGCGCAAGATTCAGAGCAGGCGACGGGCGAGCGCCCACGCGGTGAGCTCGTGACGGGACGACAGTTGCAGCTTGCGGAGCACGGCTGAGACGTGCGTCTCGACGGTCTTCACGGAGATGAAGAGCTCGGTGGCGACCTCTTTGTAGGAGTATCCGCGGGCGATCAGCCGCATCACCTCGCGCTCCCTGCCGGTGAGGCGGTCGAGCTCGTCGACGTTCTCCGCTTGCTCGCCGGATGCCGCCCCGAACGCATCGAGCACGAACCCGGCGAGCCTCGGCGAGAACACGGCGTCCCCACCGGCGACGGCGAGCACCGCCTTGGTGACGTCGGTGCCCGAGCTGCCCTTGGTGATGTAGCCGCGAGCGCCGGCACGGATGACCGCCACGACGTCTTCTGCGGAGTCCGACACGCTCAGCGCGAGGAACCGGGTGT
>JBQCJQ010000526.1:0-10693 GCA_051952615.1 Humibacter sp. | reverse complement strand
GAACTTGTGGCCGATTTTGGCCAGAACCTGGTAGGCTGGGCACAGTTAAAACTGAAGGGAAAAGCTGGCGATACCATTACTGTAAACCATGCCGAGGTGCTGGATAAGGATCGAAATTTTTATACTGAGAACATGAGGAATGCCCTGCAGGAAAACAAATACATTTTGAGCGGTTACAAAACAGACCTATTGGAACCGCATTTTACCTTCCAGGGTTTCAGGTATGTTAAAATTAGCGGCTATAATGCTAAGCTGGACAGCAGCAATTTAACGGCCATTGCCGTATACTCTGATATGGCCCCTACGGGTAAATTCGCTACATCCAACCCCTTGCTGAACCAGCTGCAAAGCAATATCCAATGGGGGCAAAAAGGGAATTTTGTGGATGTGCCTACAGACTGCCCGCAGCGCGATGAGCGCCTGGGCTGGACGGGCGACATCGCCGTCTTCGCGCCGAGCGCGGCGTTCCTCTTCGATGTCGCCGACTTTCTCCGCGATTGGCTCCGAGACCTCGCTCTCGAACAGTCTCATGCTGGCGGGATCGTCCCCCTGGTCGTCCCCGATGCGTTGAAGCATCTCGGCTTACCGGGAGGGTTCCCTCCCGAAAGCAACACGGCGATCTGGAGCGACGCTGCTGTATGGGTGCCATGGGCGTTGTGGACGGCGTACGGCGACCGACGCACTCTGGAGGATCAGTGGCCGTCGATGGTGCTCCAGGGCAGATCCATCCGTGGAGCGCTCTCGGCGAACGGCGTCTGGGACACGGGCTTCCAATTCGGTGACTGGCTCGATCCGGACGCGCCGCCGCACGCACCACAGCAGGCGAAGGCCGACCCGAGCGTCGTCGCCACGCTCTGCGCGTTCCGCACCGCGAGCGTCCTCGCCTCGGCCGCCGAGATCGTCGGCGACGAAGACGCCGTAGCCGAATTCACCCAGATGGCGGTGCGGGTGCGCGGGGCCTTCTTGGCCGAGTACGTCGACCGCGCCGACAGGATCCGCAGCGATTGCACCACGGTGTATGCGCTCGCGATCGTCTTCGGCATCCTCGGCGACCGTTCGCGAGCCCGAGCCGGCGACCGTCTCGCCAAACTGGTCGCCGATACCGGCTACCGGATCTCGACCGGCTTCGCCGGCACTCCATACATCGCAGACGCCCTCACCGAGACGGGACACGTGGATGCCGCCTACCGGTTGATTCTCCAGACCGAATGTCCTTCGTGGCTCTACCCGGTCACGATGGGCGCGACCACGATCTGGGAACGCTGGGACTCCAAACTGCCGGATGGCACCATCAACCCGGGCGAGATGACGAGCTTCAATCACTACGCTCTGGGAGCCGTCGTCGATTGGCTGCATCGCGTCGTGGGAGGCATCTCGCCCCTGGACCCTGGCTATGAACGCATCCTCATCGCACCCCGGCCCGGCGGGGACCTCACCTGGGCGCGCACCGCGCTGAACACCCGGCACGGCGCTGCGGCGATCCACTGGAACGCAGAGATGGAGCAGTTCAGCGCCACTATTGTGATCCCGGCCGGCGCGACGGCAGTACTAGACCTTCCGGGCAGGCCCCGGGAACAGGTTGGTTCCGGAACCCACCACCGGGAATACCGGCTGGCGGCCGGCCTGCGCGATGGTTCGGCGGGATGTCCCTCCTGATGAGGGCCGGCGTCCGAGAGGTTCCGAGGTGCGGCGGCAGCGCGAAACACAGAACGAGCCACACCCCCGGGATGCGGCTCGTTCTGTGTTCTTCCTCCGCTAAGGGCGCCGAGGCGCTCCGAAGACCCGGCGGATCGCCTCGAGGTACGCCAGGCCGTGATCGGTATCGGGGAGCAGCGAGGACCCCTCGGTCCACTCATTCCAGGCGTTGATCGTGACGATCGGGTTGCGCGGCCGGTGTCTGCGCAAGAAGTCCCGCGCAGATAGCAGTCCATCGGTGAATTGTCCGGGACTCTGATCCCAGATGGGTGTGCGCGGGTACGGCCCCGGAGTGAAGTCGGCGCCCTGCTCTACCCGTGGTGAGGAATCCCACCCGACTGTGACGTTCGGATAGAAGGGCACGTCGAGCGACTCGGCCAGCCTCTCGTAGTCCGCGAACGCCGCTTCTCGCAGCCCCTCGACCGACGCCTGCGGGAAGCCGAACCCGCTCATGTCCGCATGATGGACCCACACATACGACGACGCGGAGTCCCCTCCGAGCTCGTGCACGATGTCCGCGTCCTCGTCGACAGTCACGGCCTCGGGCAGAACCCCGAAACCCCACACCAGCAGATCGAGATGCAGCCCCGGAAATCCTGCAGCGATGACCTCCTCCCGGAACCATTGCAGCGCATCGGCCGCCTCGCGGAGCCCGCCCATGCCACTGATGAAAGTGCCCACCTCGTAGAGCGAGAACCAAGGGCAGCCCTCAATGGTGAGGTAGTTCGAGGCCGAGAAGTATTGGTCGATGATGTGCCGGACCATCACCTCGAATGCCGCACGACCGATTGCGCCGTTCTTCAGCCTGTCCGGTGAACCTTCCGAGGCGGGGAAGATGTCCAAGAGCTGATGATTCGCCCACATCAACGCGAAACGTACGTCGTTCCTGTTGCGGGCTTGCATGATGCCTTCATCGAGAGCCCGCTGCAGATACGGCCCGTCGTCGTACCAGTAGTAGTCGACGAGGAAGCCGTCGACGCCATGCGTCGTGGCGAGGGCGATCTGCGCCTCGGCGATGTCCGGTGATGCCTCGTCGAAGTAGCCGAGCGCGGGAACGCGTGGCTGACGGTGCCCGGGATAGCGCGGTTTCGCGTTGCGCACGAGGTGCCACTCATCCCAGTCTGGCGCGAACCATCTCGCATTCCGTTCGTCGAGATGCCAATTGGGAAAGTAGTACGCAAGGACGAGAGGACGCTCCGCTTCGGTCTCTGGACCGCCGTTCACTTTCCCGCCCCGGAGAGGAGGCCGGAGATGATCCGTCGTTGCGCGAAGAGGTAGACGATCAGCATCGGAAGGCTGACCAAGAGAATCTGCATGAAGATGAGGTTCCAGTTGAGTTGATATTCGTTAGCCGCTGCGAACTTGTACAACCCCAGCGGCAGGGTGGCGAAAGACGGGTTGGGGAGGAGGAAGAATACGGTGAAGAACTCGTTCCACACGGCCAGCATCATGGTGATGCCGACAGTCAGCAGAACGGGTTGCATGGACGGGAGAATGATGGAGAAGAAGACCCGGATCGATGAAGCGCCATCGATGCGTGCGGCTTCCTCGATCTCATAGGGCAGTCCACGCACGAATCCGGTCATCAGGAAGACCACGCCGCCGAGCCCCACGCCCACCTGGAACAAGATGAGGCCCGGCACCGTGTTGTAGAGCCCGATGGACTGCAACAGGCGCACGCTCGCGATCATCGCGGGAGGCAGCATCACCCCCGCGAGCAGCAGATAGTAGACCATCTGGATGGAGACACGTCTCCCCCTCGCAATGACCCAGGAAGCGAGCGCGCCCGTGATCAGCGCCAGAGCGATCGTCGGAACAGTGATCAATGTGCTGTTGAAGAACGACCGGATGGTGTCCCCCTCGGTGAGCACCGTCCCCAGGTTCTCCCAGAAGGCGTTCTCGGTGGGCCAGGTGAGGCTCACCGTATGCGCTTGTTCGGCGGGCTTCATCGTGGTGAGCACCATGACGTAGAGCGGAAGCCCTACGAGTGCGAGCACTACGACCCACGACACGGTCAGACGGATGGCCTCGTGACGTCGCGTCCGCCGGCTCTGGCGGCTCATCCCTGAAGCTCCCTTCGACGCATCCAGACGATCAGCGGAACCGCAATGACCAGCACGATCAGGAACAGGACGAGCGTCATGGCGGCTGCCTGCCCGAACGCGCCGTTGCCGAACTGCAGGAACACCAGCATGTTGAGCACCTGCGTCGACCCGGCCGGACCTCCGGCGGTGGTCGCGAGCACGTAGTCGGCCGTACTGAGTCCGGCGATGAGCGTCAGCGACACGTTGATGGTCGTGGCCGGCGCGATGAGCGGCCACCGCACGCGCCAGAATGTCTGCCATGGGTTGGCGCCGTCGACGCGCGCGGCATCCTTCAACTCCTCGGGAACAGTGGAGAGCCCGGCGATGTAGAAGAGCGCACACATCCCGAAGGTCTTCCAGGCCTGGATCGCGGCGATGATCACGATCGCCCACGTGGTGCTCCCCAGCCACGCCGTCTTCCACTCCGTGCCGGTGAGCGCGGTGAGGATCTCGTTCAGCACGCCGTTGCTGGACAGGATGCCCTGGAAGACGTATCCCGCCGCCAGAGGCGACAGCAGCACGGGAACGAAGATGAGAGCGCGCAACGGAGTGTTCGACGGGACGGACTTCTCCAGCGCCAGCGCAGCAGCCAGCCCCAGCAGATTCGTGAAGAGCACCACGCAGAACGCGTATACCAGCGTCACTCGGAGAGCACGCCACAGCGTCCCGTTGTCGATGAGCGTCTCGAAGTTGTCGAGGCCGTTGAAGCTGGCGATCGGCGAATAGATGCTCCAGTTCGTGAAGGCCAATCCGAGGTTCATCACGGCCGGGACCAGGAAGAACAGCACGAAGAGTCCGAGCGGGAGCCCGAGGAAGATCCACTGCTCGTTGCGGGAGATGCCAGCAGACGATCCTCGGGAACGAGAGGCCCCAGGCCCCTTCGATCGAGATGGCGTGCCGGGCGGAGCCCCGAAACTCTGTTTCGGGGCTCCAGTCATGGCCGCGATGTTCACCACCCCTCAATACCAGCGAGCTGTGCATTCTCCGTGTACGCGCGCTGCACCTGTGCGCCCACTTCGGCGGGTGTGATGGACCCGTCGAGAGCCTGGCTGAGCAGGGTGGCGACGTCGCCCATGGAGACGAGGGTCTGCGAGTCCACGCTCGGCACCGCACTGTCGAGGAGAGCAGCTGCTTCCGCGGTGATTGGGTTGACCTCGGCCGGGTCGTCGACGCCCGCAAGGATCGACGGTTCTGCCTGAGCATCGAGGTACGTCTTGTAGCCGTCGCCCACGGTCATGTACTGGACCAAGTCACGCGCGGCGTTCTCGCGCGCAGTGTTCCCGGTCAGCGGCACCTGCATCGCGGTCGCGTTGCCGGACTGCTTCAGAACCGCGCCGGAGTCCGAGGGGAAGGGGATGAAGCTGTAATTCGACAGATCGCCGGTGAGCATGTCGACGATCCACGACCCCTGCGGCACCATTCCGATCTTGCCCGCCTCGAATTCCTGGGCGAGTTCGGCATACGTGAGAGTGAGGAAGTCATCGTTGGTCAGCCCCTGCGACGTCAGATCGACCATCCGGCTCACGGCATCGACGTACGGAGCATCCTCGAAGGTCGCCTCATGGTCATTCACGTCCTGGAGGAATCCGTCGGCAAGCGGATCGACCAGTTCGCCGAAGAGCGGCATCTGCAGCGTCCACGGATCGCCGCCGCTGAGGCCGATGGGCGTGACGCCGCCATCCTTGAGCTGCTGCGCTGCGTCGAGAAGCTCGTCGTACGTGCTCGGGACATCCACGCCGAGATCCTCGAACACGGCCTTGTTGTACAGCGCGCCGAACATCGTGGGGAATCCGAACGTCGCCGAGTAGACGGTGCCGTCGAGCTCGCCCGTCTTGCCGAGGTTGTACTTCTGCTCACTCACGAAGTCCATGTCCGAGAGGTCGGCAAGCGTCGTGGGGGCCTGCAGCTTGCGCAGGAAGGCAGCGTTGGGCTGACCCATGAGGATGTCCGGACGCTCCCCCGTCGCCCACTTCGCGAGAAGCGTGCTCTCAAATGGAGCCGGGATGACGGTGTAGTCGACCTTGACACCGGATTCCTCTTCGTAGGCGTCCAACGCCGCTGACACGGAATCGGTGGGCGTGAATCCCCAGATCGTGAGGTCGGTGACTTTCTCTTCCGTTGCGCCCTCCTGGGCGGCACAGGAAACAGCAGTTGCCCCGATCGTGAGGGCGATTGCGGCGAGCGCGGTCGCATGGACAAAGCGATTGGTGGACACGTGTTCTCCTTCGAACGGCTCGAGTTAAATGTTTAACCAAGATATACGCCGGGACAGAATCGAGCAAGCCGCCTGCAATCAGGTCACGCCGAGCGGTCTCGGCGCTGCCGTCGACTCCCGTGTGATCAACTGCCACGACAGCTCGGAATGCTCGGGACAGGAGATCTCGTGTCGGATCGCCCGAAGCAGGAGGCGCACGGCGGCTTTGCCCATCTCCTCCGCAGGCGCCTTCACGGTCGTCAAGGCGATGTACGCCAACGAGGCGGCTGGGATGTCGTCGAACCCCATGACGGACATGTCGACCGGCACCTCGACGCCGCGCCTCAGGAGGAGATGGAGGACCGTGAGCGCGAGATAGTCGTTCGCCCCCACCACCGCCGTCGGGCGCGGATCCAGCGCGAGCAATTCGTCGAGGAGCATCGCGTGGTCAGCCGCCCGGCGTCCTGTCGCCTTCAGATGGACGAGGCCTTTCTCGTCCACATTCATGTCCTCGAAAACGCCGCGGAGCGCTTGCCACCGCGCATCGGTGATCTGCTCGCCGCCGGGGGCACTGAGGAACGCGACTCGCTCGTGACCGAGCGAGAGCAAGTGGTGCGCCGCCAGCAGACCGGCAGCGGCCGAATCGACAGTCACGCTGCTGATGGAGTCAGTGTGGGTCGAGCCGAGGAGCACGAGCGGTGACCCGACAGCTTCCAGGGCGGAAAGATCGACATCGGTTCGGCCTGCGAAGTCTCCGATGACCCCGGCCACACGCATCTCGGCCAGCCGGCGCAGATAGTCGTTCTCTCGTTGGACTTCGCCCCTCGTGTCGCAGAGCACGACGAGATAGCCGTCGGCTTGCAACGCGTCCTCGATCACGCTCGCAAGCTCGCTGAAGAAGGGGTTCGACAGGTCAGGGACGACAAGACCCACGGTCGAGTGGTGCTTACCTCGCAAAGTCCGGACCAGCCGATTCGGTACGTAATTGAGCTCTTCGATCGCGAGCTGGATGCGCTCCGTGGTCGCTGGAGTGAGCGCTTTCGTCCCGTTGATGAAGTGCGACACGGTGGCGGTCGACACGCGTGCCGCCGCTGCAACTTCGCGCATGGTCACCGCCTTGGCCATGATCTCCTCCGTTGCGCCATGCTCTCGTGGCCACCTCTTCAGGACCGGCGACAAGTCACGCCGGCCCTGAGCCTTCCGTCAAGAGGATCGCACATCCGCCGTCGACAGGCATGTCGGCCGACACGCACCCCGCAGTACGGGCGGGCGACTCGCGCTTGCTGGGCTCGGGGCCGAGTCGACGACCGTCGTGACACCAGCGGCCGTCATCTGCCGGTGCGTTCGGATCGTTCCGTCAGGCGGTACGTGTGGCCGTAGTGCTACCGCGCGTCTCGCAGGCGCTTCCCGACATCGGTCGACTCGGGGAGCCTCAGTGCCGTTCGGCGACGTAGTCGGCCAGCGGCGCATCGACGCGCGGCGGGTCGACACCGGACAAGCCGCCGCCATGGATGCGCGCGTGCTCGGCGAACGCACCGGCGACCGCGATGGTGCCTGTGCCGGTCTCGGTCAAGGTCAGCGCGACGTGACCGCGTCGCCACCTCGCGCGTGGGTGTCGTCGGCGTCACCTCACCGGAGCGTTGTCGCTCCTGGGCTGCTCGCGCGCGATCTGGCTCGGCCTGTCACAGTTCTTCGGCTACGAATCAAATAGCGCGGGTCTCCATCAGACCCATGGCGCTTCATGGGGCCGGCCCGGTCTGTGGCGATCCCGGGCGTTGTTCGGAACAGTGTGTGCTATAAAATATGGAACACGATGTCACGCAAAAGTGGAGGAGCGAGAATGTCAGTACAGCGGCGGGCGTTGGTAGTCGGCTTAGGGATTGCAGGTATGTCGGCTGCGGTCGCTCTGCGGGATGCCGGTTGGTCTGTAGTTGTCGTGGAGAGAGCGCTGCAGAGGCGTGGCGGCGGTTACTTCGTCGGGCTGTTCCCGGACGGCAAGAAGGCCGCGAAGGAGCTCGCTGTGCTGCAGCACCTACACACCCGGAATCCGATCGAGGGTACGGACTGGCAAATCAACGCACGAGGCAAGCGGACGGCGTCGTTCGGTTTTCTGGACCAGCCTGGCGAACCATCTGCCGTGATGCGCGGTGATATCGAGGCGGCACTGTGGGAACGTATGCAGACCGGGTCCACGGTGAGTGCCGGTGACGCACAAACTCCCGTGCGATTCGCGACGAGACCGATTTCGATCACTCAAGAAGAGAACCTCGTCATCGTTTCCCTTGAGAACGTGGAGACCGGCGAGATCACGGTCGAGGAGTTCGACCTTTTGGTGGGAGCGGATGGGCTGCGTTCGAGCGTTCGTCACATGGTATTCGGCGAACACGAGCGCTTCATGAAATCGTGGAACGCCATCATCTGCGCGTTTGAGTTGGAGCGGCACATGGATGGTTACCATCCTCAGGACGGCGTCACTCTCGCGTTGCCCAAGCGTGCCGCCTGGGTCTTCCCCTTCTCCGATCGCACACCCACGGCGCTGCTCACCTACCGCACGGCCAATGTCGATGAGCAGTTCGCGCTGCCCGCTGTCGAGACCCTCAAGGGCGTCTACAGCGACCTCAGTCACCACCCCATCGTTCGCCACTCGTTGGAGAACCTCGAAAACGCGCCACGTTACTTGTTCGACTCCGTGCACTCGGTTCACATGCCAACGTGGCACAACGACCGAGTACTCCTTCTGGGAGACTCCGCCTGGTGCCTTACGCTGTACTCGGGGATGGGATCCACCTCCGCTCTCCGTGGAGCAGCGACGCTGGGCAGGAAGCTGAGCGAGCACCCAGAGGACATCACCACGGCACTGGCTGAGTGGGAGAAAGAAATGCGCCCCTTCATCAGCATGCAACAAAAGCGCGCGCGCATCGCACAGCACATGTTCGTTCCGACCGGTCGCATGAGTTCTGCCATTCGGAATGCGGCAATCGCAGTGATCAGCCGGGCGTTGCGCGGCAGGAAGAATCGCGACCGCTCGGCGGCGCAACCCGCATAGATGCTGCGCCGATTCGTACAGCCATACTGGGACCATGCCCCGCTTAAAAGCCGCGAACATCGAAGACCACACCGAGGTTGTCTGGCAGGACATCGAGGCCGCGGTGCGGCACTTACTGACCGACACAGACTATGAAGCCATCACGGTCGGCGAAGTAGCGGAACGTGCAGGCATCGGCCGGAACACGCTCTACCGTTACGCACCGGACAAGACAGCGCTCATGATCGCAATCGCCCGCCGTGCCAGCGAACCCGTCATCGCCCACGTGACCACGCTCGCCAGCACCGACCGTCCGGCCAGCGAACGAGTTGCAGCTGTCATTGACGCCCTCGTGACTGCGTTCGACGACAGCACGATCCGACTGATGCTGCAGCCCGCATTTCTTCCGAACCCCTCGCGCATCCTCGAACACTTCGAGGGACCCTTCAGCGCCGTCGGCGCGGCGATGGAGAAGATCGTCAAGGACGGCGTAGATGCAGGCGAGTTCCGCATATCCGCGGATGTCGAACTCGTCACCTGGCTGCTCAGCGGTATAGTCCGTGCCGCCGCCGACCGACTCGCCAGGCGATCCGAGCAAACCGCTGAACTTCACCGGGTGGTTAGCGACCTGGTGCTCGGTGCGCTGCGTCCGGGCACCCCGGAATAACGGTGTGTCGTGCGCACCACGGCCCATGTCTGGCGAAAGGGCACGATGGTTCACCGAAAGGATCGCAGAGCGGGAGTCGTGTCGCCGCTCAAGACACTTTCACCTGATCGCATCTCGCCCCGCTTCCTTTCCCGGGGGGGGGCAGGAGCGCATCCGGATCTCCGTCGGGCCAGCGGACGCGCCGGCCCGACGGAGATCGCCAAGACGCTGGGCCGGTCGCCGTCAACGATCACTCACATCCACCCCGCTGCGTGATCAACTAGCATGCGCCGATGGTTCAGGCGCTGCGCTCCTCCAACACGTACCCTTCCTCTCCGTGCTCGGCGAGGTCGACGCCGGCGATCTCGTCCTCGTTCTTGACACGGAATCCGAGCGTCTTGTCGATCGCGAAGCCGATCACCAAGGTGAGGATGAGCGAGTATCCCAGGACGGCGACGGCAGCGATCGCCTGCACGATCAGCTGAGTGCCGTTCCCACCCATGAACAGGCCGGTGCCGTTGGCGAAGAAGCCGAGGTACAGCGTGCCGATCAGGCCGCCGACGAGGTGGATGCCCACCACGTCGAGCGAGTCGTCGAAGCCCCACTTGTACTTCAGCTCGATGGCGAGCGCGCACACCGCACCGGCGACGATGCCGAGGACGATCGCCCAGATCGGGGTGAGTGCGGCACACGCCGGGGTGATCGCCACGAGCCCCGCGACGGCACCGGACGCGGCGCCGACTGAGGTGGGCTTGCCGTCCTTGAACTTCTCGACGACCAGCCACGCCAGGAGGGCCGCAGCGGTCGCGGCGATGGTGTTGACGTAGACGAGGGCGGCGGTGCCGTCGGCGGCGAGCTCCGAGCCGCCGTTGAAGCCGAACCAGCCGAACCACAGCAGGCCGGCGCCGAGGACCCCGATGGGGGGGTTGTGGGGCACGTCCACCCCCTTTTCGACCCCGCCGCGCTTGCCGAGCACGCGCGCGCGGGCGCGGGCGGCCGCACCGGCGTTGATGTGGACGGCCGTGCCGCCGGCGAAGTCGATGACGCCG
>JBQCJQ010000525.1:0-8105 GCA_051952615.1 Humibacter sp. | reverse complement strand
ATCGGCTTCAAGAACGTGGAGGAGGCCATCGCGGTCCGCAACCACGTGCTCAACCGCATGGACGTCGCGTCGTCCACGTGGGACGAGCAGCTGCGCCGCCGCATGCTGACGTTCACGTTCGTCGGTGGCGGGTTCGCGGGCGTCGAGGCGATCGCCGAGATCGAGGACATGGCGCGCTACGCGACCCGCAACTACGCGACGATCGAGGAGAAGGACCTCCGCTTCGTCATGATCGAGGGCGCCGGGCGCATCCTGCCCGAGCTCAGCGAGCCCATGGCGGGCTACGCGCTCGAGGAGCTGAAGAAGCGCGGCATCGAGTTCCACCTCAACACGTTCCTGTCGTCGTGCGTGGACGGTCACGTCGTCACGTCGACGGGCGTGGAGTTCGACTCCGACACGATCGTGTGGACCGCGGGCGTCAAGGCGAACCCGGTCATCAAGGAGGCGTCGGACCTCCCCGTGGACAAGATGGGCCGCGTCACGGTGCTCCCGACGCTCCAGGTCGCCGACGCCGACGGCACCGTCGTGCCGAACGCGTGGGCCGCGGGCGACTGCGCCGCCGTCCCGGACGTGCTCAACCCGGGCAAGTTCTGCCCGCCGAACGCGCAGCACGCGATCCGCGAGGCCACGCGCCTGGCCGACAACCTCGCGCTCGAGCTGCACAGCGAGAAGCCGGTCGAGTACCGCCACAAGAGCGTCGGTACGGTCGCGTCCCTCGGCCTGTACAAGGGCGTCGCGGAGCTGTTCGGCGTCTTCAAGCTCCGCGGTGTGCTGGCGTGGCTCATGCACCGCAGCTACCACGTCATGGCGATGCCCACGGGCAACCGCAAGATCCGCATCTTCATCGGCTGGATCGGGCAGTTCCTCCTGGGCCGCGAGCTCGTGTCGCTCGGCTCCCTGCACGACCCGCGCGCGGAGTTCCGCGCCGCGTCGGTGCCGCCCAAGAAGGACGGCGAGCCGATCAAGCAGACCGCGCAGGGCTCGGCGGCCGCAGCGGAGTCCGGCACGGGCACTGTCGACGCGGACGACCGGACGCCGGCGGCCAAGGCGTCCTGACCGCCCGCCGGGCACAGCCCGGCATCCTGCCCGACGACGAGGGGCGAGCCGCGCGTGCGGCTCGCCCCTCGGCAATTACCCGGACGGGTCCCGGGCGCGTAGCGGGGCGAGCGTCGACCGGCCCGGTGCTCACCGCGTTCGCGGTAGATTCGGCCCCGCGCCCCCATGGCCCAACTGGCAGAGGCGGCCGGCTTAAACCCGGCGTGTTCCGGGTTCGAGTCCCGGTGGGGGCACCACGATTTGCGGTGCGCGCTTCGCACCAAGGCTGCAAAGGGTCCTTGTCAAGTGGCATTCAGGCCGGTACGCGGTGGCGACTTAGCGCGACCGGTGGTATGGGCTGTGCGCACGATTGCGCCGCAGCCCCTGCAAAACGTCCGCAACCCTCAGCGCAAATACCGCAAGACCGTTGTCTGAGCCACGCCGTACGGACGCCCGAGTTCGCGTGCGCTGATCCCGTTGGCGTGAAGCCCTCGTGGTGTCGCAGTTTGTCGTCGCTGAGGGTGTGTTGCGCTCGCTGAGCTTGACGCCCGTGTCGCGAATGGTTCCTCGGATGGACCGTAGGTGCACGCCGAGTCCTGCCGCGCGCGGTCGCTGCGTTTGACCCGTTGCAGTAGGTAACGACGACTTGGAGCAATGAGTCGTGACGGCCTCTTGTGTTCAGTGAGGGGCGTCCGCGCCTTCGCACGTTGTCGTGATCGTCGTAGGGGCGCAGGATCTGCTCAGTGTCCGCGTAGGGATGGGAACAGGACCTCGAAAGCTTGGGTTCGCTGCGCGAATGTGCCGCGCAGTCCGTGAGCTCTATCGAGATTGTCGTGACGTTCGATGCCCGCCTGCTGGCCCGTGCGGTCCTGCGAGATCTGCAGAAAGACCATTGGGGAGACCAGTTTCGCCTCCCGCCCGCTGCACCCGTTCAGGCTAGGCCGACCTGGTCACTCGCGAGACGGAAGACGGGAGGCCCGCAGAGGTCGCGGTTCCACTGCTAAAGATCGTCTTCAATCGGCACCATCTAGGAATCCCTTCGCTGTCGCTGCTTCGACTAGTGGCTGGGCGACGGTATCGCCGACCGCTGCTAGCATCGTCTCGACCAGTTCCCGTATGCGGTAGCGTGCCATGTGGCTCGAGCCGGTCGTGTTTCGGACCCGCTCAGCGAAGAAGGCAACGAGCTCCTGGCCATGGTCGGGGAGGACGCCATCCGGAAACTCCCGGTTGAAGAACTGCTCGCCGAGACCGATGCCGTGCCCGCCGAGAAGCGTCGCCGCGGCCGGAACGAACTTGCCGACGACAGGAACGACGTCCGCCCATCGTGCAAGCTCCTCCGCGGATGCCACCCGCGGCTGCCCGCTGAGGCGGCGTTCCAGATGCTTGCCGAGCCACCGGCGCCACACCTCGGCCCCGTCGACGCCGTCTTCGCTAAGGAACCGGGCCACTGCTTCAGCGAAGCGGGCGGCATGCGAGCCGTCTGACGCGAGCACCGTCTGATCAAGCAGGCGCCTTCGGTCGGTACTCGTGATGCCCGCGTATGACACCACGGAGGTAATGAACCCCAGGAAAATGTGATGCAGGGATTGGTTTGGCAACTCGTCGAGACGGCTGAGTTCGGCGACCATGCTGTCGAACAGGCCAGCTGCGAGGATCCGGTCATTCCAACGGGGATGATGCAGGAACGGGTGCCAGCCGAAGGCGTGGCGCTGCGGATCGTTGAAGAGCGGAAGCAGGTTCGCCGCCGCGAAGTCTGCGTCTGCGGCGAAGTAGAAGAACAGTTCTCCGGCGAGCGCGGGCTGAGTGGCGTCCAGTGAATCCTTGTTGCCATTCAGCAGTGCGACGAGGGCCTCCGACTCCTCGTCACTGAGCCCAGCCCACTCCTCACGAAAATGCCGCCAGCGACGATCGACCTCACTGCCCCAATACTGTGCCAGGAATCCTGGCCACGAGTTCAGGTACAGCGGCGCGAACGACAAGGGTGCCGAGTCTTCTCGGTGCGTGAATCCCGGGGCCTGCTCGCGCCAGAGCGCTCGCGCGAGCTCGCGCATGGATGCGAGAACTGGTGATTCATCTGCGTCGATCTGCCGTCGAATCTGATCAAGCAGGAAACGGCCAATCGCATAGGCGGAGTCCTTGTCCGGCAGCAGTGCGGTGAGGCGCTGGACGGCGCCTAGTCCCGAATCTTCGAGGTGGGCTTTTCCCCAGCCTTCGGCAACCGCGCGCAAAAGTGTGACTTGCTTCTCGTTAAGATCGTCGCGGCCGAGGACGGTGTCCCAGAGCGGTACGCCAAGGTCCGGGCGTCGCTCGGCGGCCTGCTGCACGAGCCCGAGTGCATCTCGCCACTCGGGCTGATCGAAGTGGCTTTCGGAGTAGTCGTGGGACAGCAGGTCATCGAGTGCAGCGCTCACGTTCTGCGCGAGCGACTGAATGAACTCATCGATTTCCATTGGCGGCGTCCCACCCCAGGTTCCGCTTGTCATCCAGCTTTCGAAGTCAGGATGCTCTCGAACCCCGAAACCAGGGTTCTCAGCTTGGATCGCATCGAATGCGGTTTGCGCCTCAGCCCAGTGAGGGTCGACCTGCGTTAGCCATGCGAGCAGGTTGTACTTCGCGTACGCGAAGTGGCGGTCACGTTCGGGGATTTCTTCGGGGTAGGCGGGGCCACCTGCGGCAGCGTCCAAGACCCGCTGCCTGAGCGACGGTGCCGCAGTGGCCACCGCGGCGGCAAGTACCTGATAGGTCTCGTGCTTCAGATCGCTTGCGTAGAGCCCAGTGCGATCAAGGAGCCACGAAAGCTTGTCGTCCGCACTGCGTGCCGGATCGTTGGCTACCAGATGCAGGGCCATGCGTTGCATGAGTGCTCGATCGAGGTTCCACCATCGATCGGGCAGGTCTGGCCAAACGGGCAGCGCCTTGATCCCGTAGTCCCGGAGGCCGTCGATGACTGCATCGAGGGGCTCCCGCAGTTCATCCTGGCTGTGCGGCTCGATCGCAGATCGGTGATGCGCAAGCGGGTCCCAGGCCCGCTCGCCGGTGTACGAGTCGAGTAGGTCGTATGCCGCGACGATGGCGTCCTCCAGGACACCGCCGAGAGAGCGATCCCCTGGGTTGGCTGCCTGCACGACAAGCAGGACGTGCTGGGTCAGTGAGTAGTCCTCCGAGTTCCAGGTGACTTTCGCATCCGGATGGATCGTGCGTTCCGCGGACTCGTCGACAAACCAGCGCCGCTCCAGCTTTAGGAACGGACGCAGCGCTGTCCGCAGCACGGTGATGCCGGGTGTCGCCGAATCGGGCAGGAACGGCATGAGGAAGTCGGTTCCGAGCGGCGCCGACTGTCCGTAGATCGAGGTGGCGAGGAGTGCGCGCCACCGTTCTCCGGCAGCCGCATCCCGCTTACTCAGGTCGTTCGCGACCCAGGTGGCGGTCCGGTATAGAGAGGCCGACATTGACTGCCCGAGTCGTTGCACGGTCTGGAGGGCTGCACCGTTCAGCGTCGTCGAGTCAATGAACGTCCTCGCGAACCAGCTGCCTAGGATCGCTGTCGCGTCCGGAACGTTCGGCGGCGAGAACAGGGCTCGGAACTCAGGGAGATTCTCCAGCCACGTCAGCCACTCAAGTTTGGCTTCGTCGGGCAGTGGCTCGGTCGCCATCGCGAAGTCGCGGGCGCCGTCAGTAGTCCGAAGACGCGCATGGAGGTAGTCGCGGTCGGGCAGTGGCATTGTGGTTCCACCGCCGACGATCGCCTGGACGCGCGACTGATGGTCGGTCTGCCCCATCTTGGCCCGGTCAGCCCACGCGGTAAGCGCCGCCACGAGCGCTTGATGGTCGCGACCGACCACCATGTAACTGATCGGCCGGATCCCTAGGTAGCCCCACTTGCTGTTCGTCGGGTCGCTCGTGAACGCGAACCGCTTGGATGCCGTGCCCTTTCCGCCCGAGGGCAGCCCGAGCGCGAGGTACCGCATGATCACGTCGTCGTGGCTATAACCGATGAAAACGACCGTGAATCGATCGAACATGGGGAGGAGGAAACGTGCTGCCCATGCATCGGTGATGTATGCGTGGCCGAAGTCACGGTCGGTGAGGATCATCTCCTCCTTTGGGCGCCGTACTGAACCATGCAGGTGGACGAGCCCAGCAAAGTCACGCCCAAGTGGCAACGCTGGGGCGTACCAGGTGTCTGGGACGGCGATCGAGCCGCCGCCGGCAGCAGAAGCAAGGTGATCGTCGTAGTTCGTCGTCACAATGCGGAACGCTCCTCCGATTCCTGCGAGGTCGACGACCGCACTATGGAGCGGATTGAATCTCGACTTTGGATCGGAAATCAGGATGTGCGCGTGAGTATGTGCGTCAAATCCCTGCGGAAGCGACTCCAACTGGCCAATGAAGAAGTCCAGTCCGCCACGCTTTGAGAATGGATGCGATGCGAGACGCGCCAGCTTCTTCGCGAGACCGTCAAAAAGGGGAAGATTCGAGGGGCTACTCAGCGAAGCCCCCGCACCGACGAAGAACACGAGTTCTCCGCGCTCGTGTGCGTCGAGGATCTCGTCGGGCAGTTCGACGTCACCGGTAATCCACATCAGGACACGACCGCGGTTTCACCGTTCAGCATGTTCACCGATGCTCCTCGAGGACACAGTGGAAGATTTAGAAGCCATTCGCTGGGGCAGGCGCGGCCCATGCGCCCTGAAGTAGTCCGAACAAGCGCCACGTCGTCTCCTCATGCCTCTCGCTGAGCGCTCGGTGTCGCTCGCTCACTCAACATATCCCGCAGCCAGAAATAGGCGTGGGAGCTCATCAGTGCGTCACCTGAGTCTTCAGCCGACAGGGCCAGGTGCGACGACGGCAGTTTACGCTGACTGCGGGTGGCGTCCTCGTGGCCGGATCACAGCGCCTTCCGCGGCCAACGCTCTTTCTTGCTACCTGCTGGCCGACACCGTACCGAAGCCTGAACTTCCCGCGCGTCAGCCCCGTTCTCGGAGAGGCGCACTGCTTCGGGCGCGTCCACCACTGGGAGCCCTCCCTGATGCAGCAGTTCCGAGCGACGGATCAGATGCGCGGACACCGTGCGGTGAAGGATGCCTAATCGCTCACCGAGATGCGCGAGGGTCATGCCTTGCTGGTAGAGCGCCACCATCTCATCGACTTCGACGGTGCTCAGAGAGATTGAGTCTGCTCAACTGCGCGCACCACATGACCACGAAAGTCGGTCACCGAGGGCTCGGAGGGCCGTTCGTCACGCCTGTGCGCATCCCGAGACAGGCGAGAGGTCAAGGTTGTCAGGGACAGGCCAGGGTTCTCAAACTCTCCGCGGAGGTACACCGGCGTTACGAGAGTCCGGTCGGGCCCTCGGGCTCGGGCGGCGGCGCGGCCTCCTGACCGAGGACCACGACGGTGCCGTCCGGGTCCTGCACGCGCGCGACGCGCTCGCCCCACGGCTGGTCCGTGGGCGCCTGGAGCACCGGGACGCCCGCCGCGGCGAGGTGCTCGACGGCCCGGTCGCAGTCGTCGACGTACACCCACAGCGCGGTGCGCGCGACGCCCGCGGGCATCGGGCCGTCGTCGAGACCGATCCCGAGCGGCGACCCGCCGACGTGCACGCTCACGTACACGGGCGGGCCGTCGTCGGGGAACGCGTACGCGACGGTCCCGCGCAGCAGGTCGCGGTAGAAGACGAGCGACCGCTCCACGTCGGCCACGGAGAGGATCGGGAAGAGGCTGCGGAACATCGGCCTGGCTCCTCGGTGTGCACGGCTGGGTGTGCTCCCATCGTGCGCGCCCGACGCCGGGTGCGCGCTCCGGGCCGGGTCCCGCCCGCCGTCGGGGTCGCCCGCCCGCGCCCGCGGTCAGGCCGCGGTCTGCCACAGAGCGTCGTCGAGGAACGCCCGGACGTCGGCGAGCTCGCGCGCGTCGATGCCGTGCGCGAGGCCGGGGTAGACGCGCTCGACGAGCGTCGAGCGGCCCGGCAGCCACGCGGCCGTCCGGTCGATCGCGTGCGGCGCGATGACGCGGTCCTCGGCGCCGCGGCCCCAGAACACGGGCGGTCGGGACGCGGCGAGCACGGCGTCCGCGGGCTGCTCCGCGGCCTGGACGAACCCGCCGAGGACGACGGTCGCCGCCACGCGCTCGGGGCGCGTGCGCAGGAGCTGCGTCGCCATGAGGCCGCCCTGCGAGAACCCGACGGGCACGACCTGCCGCTCGGGCCCGAGCTCGGCGTCGACCCAGGCCCAGACGGCCTCGGTCGCGCGGGCCACGGGCTCCGGCTCGGGGTCGCCGGGGGTGACGATCGGGAACCACGCGAAGCCGCCGTGGGGGAGGGCGAGCGGGGCCCGTAGCGAGACCCAGGGCGCGCCGAGGTGCGGGCCGAGGCCCGCGAGGTCGTGCTCGTGCGAGCCGAACCCGTGCAGCAGCACGACGACGGGCCCCGCGGCGGGCGGACCCGCCGGGTCGGCGTCGGAGCGGACGGCGACGAGTGCGGCGGGTGCACTCATCGCGCGAGCAGCTCGTCGGTCGTCGTGCCGGGCACCGCGAGCGTGACGCGCGTGCCCCACGGGTCGTGCACGACGACGGAGCGGCCGTCGTCGGCGTGCTGCAGGCCGCGGGCCTGCAGGCGGGCGACGAGCGCGTCGAGGTCGTCGCGGCCCGGGACGGTGACGGCGACGTCGCCGAGCCCGAGGCTCGCGGCGCGCGGGCCGGCGCCGGCGCTGTTCCAGACGTTCATCGCGACGTGGTGGTGGTACCCGCCGGCGGACGCGAACAGGGCGCCGCTGTACTCGGTGACGGTGGCCTCGAACCCGACGGCGTCGACGTAGAAGTCGCGCGCGGTCGCGATGTCGCCGACCTGGAGGTGGACGTGCCCCACGCGCCCGGCGAGCGAGGGCCCGGCGTCGAGCGTCTCCTGGTCGAGGTGCGTGCGCAGGTAGGCGTTCGGGTCCAGGAACTCGGTGGCCATGCGGATCTGCCCCCGCTCGCGCACCCACGTCTCGCGCGGGCGGTCGGTGTACAGCTCCACGCCGTTGCCCTCGGGGTCGGTGAAGTAGAACGCCTCGCTGACGAGGTGGTCGCTC
>JBQCJQ010000524.1:0-2651 GCA_051952615.1 Humibacter sp. | reverse complement strand
CCGCCGGCGCAGAGCGTGCAGCAGACTGCAGCCGAGAAGGCGGCGGTGCAGCAGACCCCGATCAGCACGGTTCCGGTACAGGGTGCCCCGACGCAGGCGGCGCCGGCAGCCACGACGGCCGCTGCGGAGCCGAGTTCTCCGACGACCGACCCGCAGCTTCTGGCCCGTTCGGCCGGCCACTGGTCGACGATGGGTGACGAGCCCGCGAGCGACACCGGGAACACCCCGCGCTCCTCGGTCGCCAGCGGAAGCGTGACCACCGCGAACGCCTTGATCCTTCCGTCGATCCCGTCCGCCGGAATGGCGACCACGCCGCTGACGAGCACGGGCGAGATCATCGTCACGGGCTCCATCGACCTGCCGCGCTCCCTGGGCGCGACCGGACAGCACCCCGATCACTTCGACTCGTCGGACATCGACCGCATCTTCGAAGAATCGGATGCCGCCCCGGCCACCTCGAGTGTCGCTCCGGTTCGCGCGAGCAAGGCCGTGGCGACACACACGTCGACCCGCGGCATGATCACCCCTCCGAAAGCTCGCGGGAACAAGCTCCCGGTCACGCTCGCCGTGACGGCTGCCTTCCTGGCACTGGGCGTCGCCGCACTGCTGGTGGCGGGCTACGTCTTCCATGCGTTCTGATCCACGCGGTGTTTCGGGTGCCGCCGATGGCAGGCGCCGATATCGAGATCACGAGGTGATGACTGCATGACCGCGTCCGAACGCGCGCGCGAACTGCTCCAACTCGCAGCAGAGGCTGCCGATTCGAAGTCCGCGACGGAGCTCGTCGCATTGGATGTCTCGGGTCCGCTGCCGCTCGTCGACATCTTCCTGCTGGCATCCGGCAATTCCGAGCGCAACGTGATCGCGATCGCCGCGGAGGTCGAAGACCGGCTGAACGAGGCCGGCTACAAGACGCTCCGGCGGGAAGGCCGCTCCGAGGGGCGATGGATCCTGCTGGACTTCGGCGATCTCGTCGTACACGTGTTCCACCAGGAAGACCGCACGTACTATGCGCTCGAGCGTCTTTGGAAGGACTGCCCGACGGTGCCGTTCCGGCTCCCCGTGGCCAACGAGGCCTGAGCCGCGATTCGTGCTCGTCCCGCGGAATGTAGTACTCTAGTGAGGTTGCTCCGCGAGAGTGGGGCGGCGAGTCTGGGTCTGTGGCGCAGCTGGTAGCGCACCTGCATGGCATGCAGGGGGTCAGGGGTTCGAGTCCCCTCAGATCCACCAGAAATCCCCTGAGAGCTACGACTTCCAGGGGATTCTTCGCGTCAGGCGGAGGGCAGCAGCACCGTCTTTCCCGGGGCCGTCGCGTGACCGCGGCTCTCGTAGGCGGCGCGGCCGTCCGCCAGCGGGAACGTGGCGGCGACGGCGACCTCCAACTCGCCGGTCGCGAGCAGCTCGCCCAGACGCGTGAGCGCTGCCGGGTCGGTGCGCACGACGAAGAACCGGGCATCCACGCCGTACTTCGCTGCGAGCTCGTCCGACGGCGGCTCCTGAAGCGTGATGAGCCGGCCACCGGCGCGGACCCCGCGATACAGCCATTCGGGTGTTCCTGCGCCGACGGTGTCGATCGCCGCATCGTAGCTCGCCGCCTCGATCGACTCCGGTTCGGCGCCGACCAGCACGACGTCGGCGCCGAGCTCCTTCAGGCGTGCGACCGCCGAGTCGGAGCGCGAGGTCGCCGTCACCGTGATACCGAGTCGCGCGGCGAACTGCACCACGAAGGCGCCGACTCCTCCTGCGCCTCCGCGCACGAGCAGACGTTGCCCCTCAGAGATGGCGAGGTGCTCGTCGACGGCTTCCATCGCGGTGAGCGCGGGAAGCACGGCGGCCGCCGCGGTGATACCCGTGACGCCGTCCGACAGCGGGGCGAGCGCGGACGACGGCACCGCGACGTACTCGGCGGCGGCGCCATCCCTGTCGAATGGCGCAAGCCCGAACACGCGATCCCCGATGACGAAGCCGGTGACGGCGGCGCCCACCGCGACGATCACTCCCGCGAACTCGTGCGACGGGATGATCGGGGTGCGGTCGACACCGCCCGACTCCCACGTCTCCGGCCAGGTCAGCTCATCGAAGGTGATCGATGCGGCCCCGACACGCACGAGGACCTCGTCGTCGCCCCGCAAGGTGGGCACCGGTGCGTCCTCGTAGACCAGCACCTCCGGGCCGCCGCGCTCATGTGCGCGCAGCGCCTTCATCTGAACCGGGATCTCGACGTTGTCGGCGCTCATATCTCCACAGCGTACGGGCTGGAGTCAGAGCCCGCTCGGGCCGCATCCGCGGCGCAACGCTGCGGCGGTGAGCCGCGGCGTCCAGTCCGGGGTCGCGAGCGGTGCACCGACCGGCGACCACCCGGCATCCGTCAGCTCGTACTCACCATCGGGGCCCGTCGTCACGATGTGCTCGACGGCGTCGATCAGCCGCCTGACGTCGCTCATGCGCGAGCCGACGCCGACGCTGGCACGGAGTGCGCCGCCACGGATGCCCAGCCGATCGAGCAACGGATGTGCGCAGAACCGTCCGTCGCGCACCCCGATGCCCCACTCGGCCGAGAGCACCGCGGCGGTGAGTGCCGGATCCAGCCCCTCGATCGTGAAGCCGACGACGCCGACCCGATCGGTCGAGTCGTCGAAGATGCGGATCGT
>JBQCJQ010000523.1:0-2524 GCA_051952615.1 Humibacter sp. | reverse complement strand
TCGACGAGATCCCCGTGGATGTCGGCGAGCCGGAGCCGGCCGTCGAGTCATCCGACGTCATGACGGGATACGACAGGCGCACCGAGTCCGGGCAGGAGGCACGCGCGGGCTACGACGCGACGCGGACCGAGACCTACCCGGCCGAGTACGCGGGTGCAGCAGCAGGAGCCTCAGCGGCCGGAACCTCGGCGGCAGGAGCCTCAGCGGCAGGAGCCTCAGCGGCCGGGGCGGGAGCGACGCCGAGCGCGACGCCGACGCCGGTGTATGTCACCGCGCCCACACCGCCGAAGGCCAAGGGCAACCGACTGATGGGCGTCCTGATCGCGGTCGTCGCGGCTGTCGCGTACGCCGTGGTCTTCGCCGTGGTGACACTCGGCCTCTTCGCGCTGCGCGAGTCCCGCGGGTCGGTGACTCTCTGGGAGAACTACCTGCAGACGGCGGGCTTCTGGGTTCCGGTCGTGGTGTTCTTCCTCGCCTTCGTCCTGCTGATCGTGATCGTGAACCGCGGTGGCTGGTGGGCGTACGGCATCGGATCGTTCTTCGTCGGCGTCATCGTGTACTTCGGCTACGTCGGCGGCGCGCTGCTCACGGTGAGCGCCTGGAAGTTCGGCTCAGGAGAGGTGACGCAGTTCCTCGGCACGCTGTGGTCGAGCCCGTTGACCTTCGCGGCTGCGGTGGTCGCGCTGGAGACATCCCTGTGGTTCGGTGCGTGGGTGGCCGCTCGGGGACGCCGCGTGCGCGAACGCAACCTCGAGGCGCGGCGCGACTACGACCGTCGCATCGAGGCCGGTCCGACGGCCTGACCACTCGTTCCGGTCCAGCGTCGTAGCGTCGCACCATGGACTTCCGCCGCTACGCCGCAACCCTCGCCGCCTTCGCGACGGTCCTGTACGCCGCCCTACTCATCGCGGCCCTCGGGGTGCTGAGCGTGCTGCTCGAGCGCGACGTCATCGATGACCCGAACGCGGGCATCCTCGCCGGGCCGATCGCCGTCGCGGTCGCGGCCGCAGTGGTCTTCGCCGGGCTTCTCGTGCGGGCGCTGCGCGTGCCGCCACATCGACACGACATCGCGATCGGGGTCGCGCTGCTGCTCGGGGTCGGCTCGTACCTCGGCTATGCGGTCGGTGGGGGAGTTGTGGTCGGGATAGCCAACCCCTACGAGGTCGGGCCGTTCATGGTGCAGCAGCTCATCGGTCCGTTCGCGGCGGCCGCGGGCATCCTCTCCCTCGTCGTCGTGATGCTCGACATGATCGTGCTGGCCTCGCGCGTCGACCAGCGCGGACGGCCCCGCTGGCCGTGGGAGAAGCGCGACTAGGTAGACCCTTCGCGACCCGGTGGCGCCGTGCCGGATTTCGGAGATCTGCGCCGACACGCCGCCGAACGGTGGCGACTCGCCGGGCATCCATGCGGATCTCCGAAATCCAGCACGCCTCGGGATAACTCTTGACAGCATGAGTACTTGATCTGTTACAGTACTTGGCATGGACCACAACACCGATCGAGCGCGCAGCGAAAGCGGCGACCAGGGGAGTCGCCCCGGCGTGGCGGCGACAGCCGACGGAGCGTCGACGACCGCGCAGGCGGATGCGACCTCCTCCGCGTTCGCGGCCGACCTGCTGCGCGGCCACACAGACACGATCGTGCTCGGCGTGCTGCGCGGCGGCGACAGCTACGGCTACGAGATCCACAAGGCGATCCGGGATGCCACGGGTGGCGACTACGAGATCAAGGAGGCGACGCTCTACGCGAGCTTCCGCCGCCTCACCAAAGACGGACTCGTCGAGCCCTACTGGGGCGACGAGACTCAGGGCGGACGCCGCAAGTACTACCGCATCACGGATGCCGGCCGCGCCGTCTACCGACGCAATGTCGGCGACTGGGTCGCAACACGACGCATCATCGATTCCCTCCTCGACGTGAAGGAAAGCTGACATGAACACCGACATCCACCGCCTTCTCGACGAGGCATTCGCGGGAGTCGAGATGACCCCGGAGACGCAGGACCTGAAAGAGGAGGTCCGCGCCAACCTGGTCGCCAGGGTCGACGACCTCGAGGCTGCGGGCGTGTCGCCGACGGACGCTGCCAACCGTGCCATCGCCGAGCTCGGAGATGTGCGCGAGCTGCTGGGCGAGCCGGAGACAGGGTCCGCGCGAATGGCATCCGCAACTCCCGCTGCCGCCGCCCAGAACGGCTACACCGCCCTCGCCCTGCGCAACAGGGTGCGCCCCAAGCCGGGCTTCGTGGTGCGCACCGTCGTCTGGTCCGTCATGATCGTCGCCGGCGTCACCCTCGCCACCCTCGGCGCCACCGGCGTGCTGCCGCTGCCGGCCGGTCCCGTCATCGCGCTGCTGGGAGTGGCGTCGACGGGACTCGGCCTGCTGGTCGGCGACGCGCTCTCGCAAGAGACGACGACGAATCACCCGATGCCGCAGAACCGCGCGGCCGGCTACGGCCTCGCCAGCTTCCTGACGCTCTACGGACTCGGATTCGCCGGACTGGTCGCGCTTGGCGCTCTGCCCGTGT
>JBQCJQ010000522.1:0-3101 GCA_051952615.1 Humibacter sp. | reverse complement strand
GATCGAGACCAGCGTGCCCGAAGTCGAGACCGGCGGTAGCACGACGTGGATTCGGATGCCCCCAGCCAGTCGCACATCGACGCAGGGGTTCGCCTCGTCGACGTGCCGTCCCCCGAGTGCCACCAGCCTGACGGCGAGGGCGCGCAGTGACGGTTCGTCGCACGTCCATGAGGGAACCCGCACGGCTCCACCGCCGGCATCCACCCAGAGGCCCGCGCGCCCGTTCACGAAGACGTCGGTGACGCCGTCGCCCGCCACGAAAGGGGCGAGCGGCCCGAACGCGGTCCAGTCCTGCCCTCCACCCCACGACCCACTCTTGTCAGTGGATGACCCACCGTGCCCTGCGGCGGGAATCGCGTGCGCCTCCCCCTTCACACCGACGGGCACCGCAGCACCCTCCGGCTGTGCGGCTTCCCCGTCCTCCGGCGCGGGCACGAACGGCACCGGCGTTGGGCGGGTGGTGGAGGAGACCGGCATGGGCCGACGCTACGTTCCGCGGCGGCGCACCGGACGTGCCGTCGGCCGGTCCGTGGAGTACGCGCAGCCGGCCCGGTTGGGGACGAGAGGCCGGTCTTCCCTCGTCCGTGGTTTCGACCGGCCACGAGAACAGCAGATGTCGCCGAGAACAGCAGAGATCCTGCTGTTCTCAGCGCGAGAGCGCGACCACTGCTGTTCTCACGCCGCGGTGGGCGGCCGGCTGGCGGGGGCTGCGGATGTGCCGGAAACCTGCCGGTTAAAGCAAGGGGCGGCACCTATTGGGGGGAACAGGTGCCGCCTCAGCGACGAGGGATTGGGGGGAACCGCGCTCGCCGCACGCCAGAATTATCATTCGGCCGATCGATAGTGTACGCCATTAGGGGGCTTGCGCAAGAGGGTTTTTTCACACCTCGGTTAAAGGTCTGAACGGCAGATGTGCGCCTCGTGTGACATCCGCTGTCGCATGGGCGGGCGGCCAACCGGTATCGTCGGATGCGTTGTGCCAGCCGCCCCTTGTCACACCTCGCGAAGGAGCGAATTCCATGTCTTCAGACACGATCGACAACCTGTTGCACGAGTCGCGCCGTTTCGCGCCCGACCCGGAGTTCGTCGCGAACGCCGTCGCCGGCGCCGAGCTCTACGAGGAGGCGGCGAAGGACCGGCTCGCCTTCTGGGCGAACCAGTCTCGCGAGCTGCTGCACTGGCACAAGCCGTTCACACGCACGCTCGACTGGTCGAACCCGCCCTTCGCGAAGTGGTTCGACGACGGCGAGCTGAACGTCGCCTACAACTGCCTCGACCGCCACGTGCTCGCCGGCAACGGCGACCGCGTCGCGATCCACTGGGAGGGCGAGCCCGGTGACACCCGCACCATCACCTACGCCGAACTCACGGCCGATGTGAAGCGCGCCGCGAACCTGCTCACCAGCCTCGGCGTGCGCGAGGGCGATCGCGTCGCCGTCTACATGCCGATGATCCCCGAGGCGGTCGTGGCGATGCTCGCGATCGCGCGCATCGGCGCCATCCACTCCGTCGTCTTCGGCGGCTTCAGCGCAGAGAGCCTGCGCCAGCGCATCGACGACGCCAACGCGAAGCTGGTCATCACGGCGGACGGCGGCTACCGCAAGGGATCGGTCTTCCCGCTCAAGAACGCCGTGGACGCCGCGCTCGCCGACGGCGGCACGAACGTCGAGAAGGTGCTCGTGGTGCGCCGTGGCGGCAACGACGTCGAGTGGGTCGACGGTCGCGACCTGTGGTGGCACGAGGAGATGCCGCTGGTGGATGCCGACCATGAGGCGAAGCCGTTCGCAGCAGAGCACCCGCTGTACATCCTCTACACGAGCGGCACGACCGGTAAGCCGAAGGGCATCGTGCACACCTCGGGCGGATACCTCACTCAGTCCGCGTACACGCACAAGAACGTCTTCGACCTGCACCCGGAGACGGATGTCTACTGGTGCTCCGCCGACATCGGCTGGGTCACCGGGCACACCTATGTGGTCTACGGTCCGCTCGCCAACGGCGCGACCCAGGTGCTCTACGAGGGCACCCCGGAGTTCCCGAAGCCCGGACGCTGGTGGGAGCTCATCGAGAAGTACAAGGTGAGCATCTTCTACACGGCCCCGACGGCCATCCGGTCGTTCATGAAGCAGGGCAGGCAGATTCCGCAGCAGTACGACCTGTCGTCGCTGCGCGTGCTCGGCTCGGTCGGCGAGCCCATCAACCCCGAGGCGTGGATCTGGTACCGCGAGGTCATCGGAAGCGACCGTACCCCGGTCGTCGACACGTGGTGGCAGACCGAGACCGGAAGCATCATGGTCTCGGCGCTTCCCGGCGTCACGACGCTCAAGCCCGGCAGCGCACAGGTGCCGCTTCCCGGCATCTCGGTGGATGTCGTGACCGACTCCGGGGTGCCCGTCGGTGCCGACCAGGGCGGCCTGCTCGTCATCACCGAGCCGTGGCCGTCGATGCTGCGCGGCATCTGGGGCGACCCCGAGCGTTACAAAGAGACCTACTGGGCCAAGTTCGGCGACGTCTACTTCGCCGGCGACGGTGCACGCCGTGACATGGACGGCGAGATCTGGCTGATGGGCCGCGTCGACGACGTGATGAACGTCTCGGGGCACCGGCTCTCGACGGCGGAGATCGAATCGGCGCTCGTCGCCCATCCCTTCGTCGCGGAGTCCGCCGTCGTCGGCGCCTCGGACGAGACGACCGGGCAGGCCGTCGTGGCGTTCGTCATCATCAAGGGCAACCAGCGCGAGGCGGCGGCGGCCGTGGATGTCAACGCCGAGCTGCGCGCGCACGTGTCGCAGCAGATCGGTGCGATCGCCCGTCCGCGCGACATCTACGTCGTGGAGGAGCTGCCGAAGACCCGCAGCGGCAAGATCATGCGTCGCCTGCTGAGGGATGTCGCGGAAGGGCGTCCCGTCGGCGACACGACGACCCTCGCGGACACCACGGTGATGTCGATCATCACGGAGAAGCTGACGGGCCCTGCGCCCTCCGAGGACTGAGTCGCGGCGGGTGGGGAAGCCCGCCAAACCAACCACCGCAAATAAATAAAAAAAACAAACAAAAAACAACAACACCAAAAGGGGTCTCACCTTCCCCAACTAGAACCC
>JBQCJQ010000521.1:0-2766 GCA_051952615.1 Humibacter sp. | reverse complement strand
AGCAGCCAATCGCGGATCCTCGTTCATCGTGGGTCCTCGCGATCGCTCACACCTGCCGCCTTGCCAGCCTCTCCGACTCGTGCGCGAGCACGGTCACGTCGGCGCCAACAAGGATAAAGGCAACGCCAGCGTCTAGGTAGGCCTGCGCGGCTGCCGGGTCGAAGGCGTTCACGCCGACGGGCTTGCCTGTCGCGCGCACCGCCGCAAACGCGCGCAGCACCGCGGCGACGACATCCGGGTGCGTCTGCTGTCCGATCATGCCCATCGACGCGGCGAGGTCCGACGGCCCGATGAAGACACCGTCCACGCCGTCGACCGTCGCGATCTCGCCGGCCGCGTCGACTGCCTCAGTGGTCTCGACCTGCAGGAACAGCGACACGTGCTCGTCTCCGTCCTGCAGGTACCCGGGCACCCGGTTCCACCGCGCAGAACGGGACAGCGCCGACCCGACGCCGCGTCGCCCGCGCGGCGGATACCGCACCGCCTCGACCGCGGCACGCGCCTCCTCGGCCGACGACACCATGGGAACCAGCAGGTTCTGCGCCCCGAGATCGAGCACCTGCTTGATCGTGACGGTGTCGTTCGTCGGCACGCGCACGACCGGCGTCGTCGGATACGCGGCGACCGCCTGCAGCTGCGCCAGCACGCTCTCCAGCCCGTTCGGTGCGTGCTCCATGTCGATCAGCAGCCAGTCGAGACCGGCCCCCGCGCAGATCTCCGCCACGAGAGGGCTGCCGGTGCACACCCACATGCCGGTGAGCGGAGCGGATGACCCGGCCAACGCATCCCGAAACGTGGGGCTCAGACGAAGCGGCATGTCAGGGTTCCCATCTCTCGGTAGTCGCAGAGCACGCTGTCGCCGCGCGACACCCACATCGGACGCGTGAACGATCCGGCGAGGATGATCTCGCCCGCCTCCAGCCGAGCGCCGTGCTGGTGCAGCTTGTTGGCGAGCCACGCCACTCCGGTCGCCGGATGGTTCAGCACCCCGGCGGCCACGCCCGTCTCCTCGATCGTCTCGTTGCGGTAGAGCAGCGCGGAGACCCACCGCAGATCGACGGCGCCGGGCGCAGTGGGGTTGCCGCCGATCACCATGCCGCCATATGCAGCGTTGTCGCTGATGGTGTCGACGATCGTGCGTCCCTCCAGCTCGATGTGCGAGTTGAGGATCTCCAGCGCCGGGGTGACGTACTCGGTGGCACGCAGCACGTCGAACACCGAGCAGCGCGGACCTTCGAGTGGACGGCTCAAGACGAACGCCAGCTCCACCTCGATGCGCACGTTCGAGAAGTCGTCGAACGGGATGACCGAGCCGCTCTGCCACACGGTGTCATCGAACATCACGCCGTAGTCGGGCTCGGTGATGCCGGTGGCCTGCTGCATCGCCCTGGAGGTGAGACCGATCTTGCGGCCGACCAGCCGCCGCCCCGCAG
Source organism: Humibacter sp. (assembly GCA_051952615.1). Lineage (GTDB taxonomy): Bacteria > Actinomycetota > Actinomycetes > Actinomycetales > Microbacteriaceae > Humibacter. The sequence continues at coordinate 1,333 of JBQCJQ010000521.1, read as the reverse complement.
CGAGGTTGCGGTCCCGCCATATTCCCTGGATGGCATACGAATCCTCGATCGTCGCGTCGGGGTATCGAGCCGTGATGCGCGGGATGACGCCGCGTGCGCTCCCCGCCGCGGCGAGTTCGTCCGCGATCGCCGCGTGCGTCTCAGCGGAGAGGCTCACAGCTGCCGGCCCAACTTGTACTCGTCCGGCTTCGGTTCGGCACCCTCGCCCCGCCGGGTGTACGAGAAGCCGTCCGCGCCGACGGTGACCGCCATCTCGCTGGCGTCGGTGCGTGCAAGGACCGGCTGCGGGTTTCCGTCGAGGTCGAGCACGAGCGAGGCATCCGTGTACCAGCTGGGCACCACGGGGTTGCCCCACCAGTCGCGACGCTGGTTGTCGTGCACGTCCCACGTGACCACCGGGTTGTCCGGGTCACCGGTGTAGTAGTCCTGCGTGTAGATCTCCACGCGGTGGCCGTCCGGATCGCGCAGGTAGAGGTAGAACGCGTTCGACACCCCGTGGCGTCCCGGCCCGCGCTCGATGCAGTCCGATCGGCGCAGGGCGCCGAGCTTGTCGCAGATGGCGAGGATGTTGTGCTTCTCGTGCGTGGAGAACGCGATGTGGTGCATCCGCGGTCCGTCTCCGCCGGTGAGTGCGGTGTCGTGCACTGTCGGTTTGCGGCGCATCCATGCCGCGTACACGATGCCCTCCTCGTCTTGGATGTCCTCCGTCACCCGGAATCCGAGGCTCTGCAGATACCCGACCGCGCGCGGCACATCCGGCGTGACCTGGTTGACGTGGTCGAGTCTCACCAGGGCGCCCGGCGTGTAGAGGTCGTAGCGCCAGGCGAGGCGTTCGACGTGCTCGACGTCGTGGAAGAACTCGTACGGGAAGCCAAGGGGATCGACCACGCGCACCGAGTCGCCGACACCGTTCGTGTAGCCGTCGGGGCGACGCTCGACACGGCATCCGAGCTCCGAGTAGAACGCGACCGCGCGATCCAGGTCGTGCGGAGCGCGCACACGATACGAGAACGCCGCGACGGCGGCGACCGGGCCTTGACGGAGCACGAGGTTGTGGTGGATGAACTCCTCGAGCGGCCGCAGGTAGACGGTCTGCTCGTCCTCCTCCGTGACGGTGAGGCCGAGCACGTCGACGTAGAACTCCCGCGATCGAGCCAAGTCGGTCACGACGAGCTCCATCGAGGCGCAGCGCAGGATGTCCGGGGGTGGCGACGTCGGGACGGGTAACGGATCGTCGGCCTGGATCGGCGCTTCCTGCGACACGAAGAAGCCTGATGACGTCGGTGTCATGGCATTGCGGCTGGTCATCTCAGCGTCCTTGCTGGGCGGATGT
>JBQCJQ010000520.1:0-3062 GCA_051952615.1 Humibacter sp. | reverse complement strand
AGCTCTGCGAACACCTCGAGCACGCGCTGCTGCACCGAGACGTCGAGGGCGCTCGTCGGCTCATCCGCGATCAGCAACGGCGGCTTGAGCGCGATCGCACGGGCGAGACTGGCGCGCTGTCGCTGCCCGCCCGACAGCTCGTGCGGGTACCGATCGCCGAACGACCTCGGCAGCTGCACTGCTTCGAGCAGCTCGTCGACGCTCGCGCGGGCATCCGCCGCGTTCGATGCACGCCCGTGCACGATGAAGGGCTCGGCGACGCACTGCGCGATCGTCAGCAGCGGCATGAAGCTCGATGCCGGATCCTGGAAGACGAATCCGATGCGGTCACGCGAGCCCCTGAAGCGGCGTTCGGAGACCCCGTTCATCTCGTGTCCGAGCACTCGGAGCGATCCGCCGGTCACCCTGGTCAACCCGGCGATGGCCCGCCCGATCGTGGTCTTGCCCGACCCCGACTCGCCGACGAGCCCGAGAACCTCACCGGGCCGGATGACGAAGTCGACGCCATCCACCGCCACGAATCCCGGCTGTCCTAGGCGTCCCGGGTACTGGATGCGCAGCCCTGTCGCCTCGACGACCGGCTCCGACCGTTCCCAGCCCTCCGGCCTGGCGGCAGCCCGCTCGGCGGCCTGCGCCGTGCCCTCACCGATGCGCGGCACCGCGGCGAGGAGCCGCTTCGTGTAGTCGTTCTGCGGCGATGCGAAGAGTGTCGACACGTCGGCCTGCTCGACGAGCTTGCCGTTGTACATCACGGCAACCCTGTCGGCGAGGTCGGCGACGACGCCCATGTTGTGCGTGATGAGCACGATCGCCGACCCGAACTCCACCCGGCAGCGACGCAGCAGGTCGAGGATCTCCGCCTGCACCGTGACGTCGAGCGCTGTGGTCGGCTCGTCGGCGACGATGAGCTTCGGACCGAGCACGAGCGCCATCGCGATGACGATGCGCTGCTTCTGACCGCCGGAGAACTGGTGCGGGTAGTAGTCCACCCGAGTCTCCGGATCGGGGATGCCCACCTTGCGCAGGATGTCGATGGCCTGCCTTCTCGCGTCCCGCTTCGACACCTTGCCATGCGCTCGCAGACCCTCGGCGATCTGCCAGCCCACTTTGTACACCGGATTGAGCGCCGTCGATGGCTCCTGGAACACCATCGCGACGTCGGGCCCGCGCACCTGGCGAAGCTGCTTGTTGGTCAGCGAGACCACGTCGACCTGCCCCCTGTCGGTGTTCAGGAACACCGCTCCCGACGAGGTGGCCGTCTCGGGCAGCAGCCCGAGGATGGTTCGCGCCGTGACCGTCTTGCCGCTGCCCGACTCCCCCACGATGGCGAGGACTTCGCCTGGGGCGACGTGCAGGCTCACGCCGTCGACCGCTTTGACGGCGCCGGCATCCGTGGAGAACGAGACGGTGAGGTCGTCGATGCGCACGGTGTCACCGGAGTCGCGACCGGACTCGCTCCGAGCGGCGCGCCCGCGACGCGGCACCGGTTGCGTGATCGGGTCTTTCGCGGTCATTCGCGCACCTCGATTCCCTCTTCTTCGATGCCTGCGCCCGGTTCGAGACCGTCGAGGCCGCCCGGCGCCATGTTGGGTCCGCCTGGGACCACGCTGATGTCCGCGGTCTCGCCGGATGACGCGGCGACGGCCCTTCTGCCGCGCAGCCTCGGATCCGCGAGATCGTTGAGGCTCTCGCCGACCAGCGTGATGCCGAGCACCGCGAGCACGATGGCGAGGCCGGGATAGACCGACGTCCACCAGATGCCGCTCGTGACATCCGAGATGGCCTTGTTCAGGTCGTACCCCCAGTCACTCGCCTCTGTCGGCTCGATGCCGAAGCCGAGAAAGCCGAGGCCGGCGAGCGTGAGGATGGCCTCAGACGCATTGAGCGTGAAGATGAGCGGCAACGTCCTCGTCGAGTTGCGGAAGACGTGCTTGAACATGATGCGACCGGTGCTCGCGCCCACCACCTTGGCCGACTCGACGAACGCCTCGGATTTGATGCGCACCGCCTCGGCACGGATCACGCGGAAGTACTGCGGTATGTAGACGACGGTGATCGATATCGCCGCCGCGAAGATGCCGCCCCACAGGCTCGACTGGCCTCCCGAGATGACGATCGACATCACGATGGCGAGCAGCAGGGTGGGGAACGCGTAGATCGCGTCGCAGATGACGACCAGCACGCGGTCGATCCAGCCGCCGATGTAGCCGGAGACCAGGCCGAGCAGCACGCCGGCGAAGATCGACAGCACGACGGCGACGATGATCACGAGGGCCGCGGTCTGCGCGCCCCACAGCACGCGGGAGTACACGTCGTATCCGCCGACCGTCGTGCCCCAGATGTGCGCGGGGCTCGGCGGCTGCTGGGAGCCGAAGTCCTTGCCGTCGGGCCCGTGAAGCTGGGCGAAGCCATACGGTGCGATCAACGGAGCGAAGATCGCGACGAGGATGAACACCGCGGTGATCACCAGGCCCGTGACGAGCATCACCCGCTGCACGCCGACCGACTGGCGCACCTGGTGCACGACCGGCAGTCTCGACAGAAGGCTGCGCTTCGGCGGACGCGAGACGGCTCTCGTGGCTGATGTCGCGGTCATCTCAGTACCTCACCCTCGGGTCGATGAGCGCGGCGATCACGTCGACGACGAAGTTCGTCAGGGCGACGATCACGGCGAGCACGGCGACGATGCCCTGCACGGCCACGTAATCCCTGGCCTGCAGGTATTGGGCGAGCTGGAACCCGAGTCCCTTCCACTCGAAGGTCGTCTCGGTGAGCACGGCTCCGCCGAGCAGCAGGGCGATCTGCAGGCCCATGACGGTGATGATCGGGATGAGCGCAGGCCGGTATGCGTGCTTTCGGAGCAGCCGGTACTCGCCGACGCCGCGCGACCGGCCGGATGCCACGTAGTCGGTGGACAACGTCGCGATCACGTTCGTGCGCACCAGTCGCAGGAACACGCCGGCCGTGAGCAGGCCGAGCACGACCCCCGGAAGCACGGCGTGCGAGAGCACGTCTCCGACGATCGCCGGGTCGCCGGTTCGGAACGCGTCGATCAGGTAGAT
>JBQCJQ010000519.1:0-3199 GCA_051952615.1 Humibacter sp. | reverse complement strand
GTGCTGGCGGGGCGTGTGGCGATGGACCAGTTCATGGTCGACCTCGGCGACGACCTGGCCCGACCCGGCGATGACGTCGTCCTGTGGGGAGCGCAGGACGGTGCGCCGACACCGCTCGACTGGGCCGAGGCCTCCGGCTTCGCTCCGCTGGAGCTGACGACACGGTTGGGCGTCCGGTTCGAGCGCGTCTGGGCGGCATCGTGAGCACGGTCGCCACGATCGATCTCGACGTCTTCCGGGCGAACCTGCGTCTTCTCGGGCGTCTCGCGGCGCCGACGCCGGTCATGGCGATGCTCAAAGCGGACGCCTACGGCCACGGTATGCTGCAGCTCGCGGGTCCCGCCTTGGAGGCCGGCGCATCGTGGCTGGGGGTTCTCGAGATCTCCGCGGGTCTCCGCCTTCGCGACGCCGGAATCGACGCTCCGCTGTTCGCCTGGCTGCACGGCTCAGGTGCGGACTTCGCCGAAGCGGCGCTCCAGCACATCGACGTCGGAATCTCGACGGTGGACGAACTGGGCGCAGCCGTCGCATCACGACCGCAGGTGCCGCTTCAGGTGCATCTCAAGATCGACACCGGGCTGCACCGCAACGGCGCGACCGAAAGCGAGTGGCCCGCTCTGCTCGACGCGGCGCTGAACGCGGAACGCGGGGGAGCAGTGCGCATCCGGGCGATCTGGTCGCACCTGGCCGACGCATCGGTCGCCGACGACGAACAGGCGCTCGCGCGCTTCCACGAGGCGATCGAGGTGGCTGCGGCCCGTGGCATCCATCCTGAGCTCGTCCATCTCGCGGCGAGCTCCGCCGGCATCAGGATGCCCGCCGCACGGTTCGACATCGTGCGATTCGGCATCGCGGCGTACGGGGTCTCGCCGTTCGACGACCGCAGCCCCGAGGACATCGGCGTCGTACCGCCGATGACGCTCTCGACCGTCGTGACCGGCGCGGACGGTTCCACCGCGAGGATCGCCTCCGGCTGGGCTGACGGCCTGCCGTCGAAGGCCGCGGGGCAGGCGTCCGTATGGGTGCGCGGACGCAGGCATCGTCTGCGGGCGATCGGTGTCGGCAGCAGCGTCGTCGAGGACGCTCACGACGTGCGAATCGGCGATCCGGTCATCATCTTCGGTCCTGGGCTTCAGGGAGAACCGACGCCCACCGACTGGGCGAGCTGGGCCGACACCATCGGCGACGAGATCTTGACGGGCATCCCGGCCCGTGTCCCGCGCCGGTACGTGGAGACGGCCGCCGGATAGACCCCGGATAGACTGGACGCCGGCCCGCCGCGATCCGGCTATCGGCCGAAATCCCCTGCCATTCAAAGGAAGGCGCATACGTGGATCTCACTGTTTTCTCCGAACTGGAATCAGAGGTCAGGAGCTACATCCGGTCGTTCCCGGTGATCTTCGACCGAGCACGCGGCTCGCTGATCTGGGACGAAGACGGCAATGAGTACATCGACTTCTTCTGCGGCGCGGGGGCGCTGAACTACGGGCACAACAACCCGATCCTCAAAGAGCAGGTCATCGAGTACCTCGCGGCCGACCACATCCAGCACTCGCTCGACATGGCGACCGGCGCCAAGAAGCGATTCCTCGAGTCGTTCCGCGACATCATCCTGCAGCCGCGACAGCTGTCGTACCGCCTTCACTTCACGGGTCCGACGGGGACGAACGCGGTCGAGGCCGCGCTCAAGCTCGCGCGTCAGGTGACCGGACGCAGTTCCGTCGTCGCGTTCACCCACGGATTCCACGGTGTGTCGCTCGGCGCTCTCGCCGCGACCGCCAACGACAAGTTCAGGGCGGCCGCTGGTGTCTCGCTCGGCGATGTGACGTTCCATCCGTATGACGGCTACTTCGACGACACGACCGACACGGTCGCCCAGCTGCGCACCCTGCTCGAGGATCCGGGCAGCGGGCTCGACTTCCCTGCGGCCGTCATCGTCGAGACCGTGCAGGGCGAGGGCGGGGTCAACGTCGCACGCATCGCGTGGCTTCAGGCGCTGGCCGCGCTGTGCGCCGAGAAGGGCATTCTGCTCATCGTCGACGAGATCCAGATCGGCATCGGGCGAAGCGGTGACTTCTTCAGCTTCGAGGCCGCTGGCATCGTTCCCGACATCGTGACGCTCTCGAAGTCGCTGTCCGGCTACGGTTTCCCGATGTCGCTCGTGCTGCTCAAGCCCGAGCTGGATGTCTGGAAGCCGGGTGTTCACAGCGGCACGTTCCGCGGCAACAACGTCGCGTTCGTCGGTGCGGCGACCGCTCTTGAGACCTACTGGAGCGACCCGGAGTTCTCGCCGGCGATCCACCGTCGTGGCGCCGTCGTCGCCGACCGCCTCGAGTCCATCGTCGCTAAACACCCCGAGCACCTGGCCACAAGGGGGCGCGGGCTGCTCCGCGGCCTGGTCAGCAAGTCGGGCTCCGGCGTCGCGCAGGCCGTCTCTCGCGAATCGTTCGCCCGCGGATTGATCGTCGAGACCTCAGGAGCTCACAGCGAGGTGCTGAAGCTCATGCCCGCGCTCGTCGACGACGACCAGGACACGCTGACCAGGGGCCTCGACATCATCGACGCCGCGGTCGACGCGACCATCGCGAAGCTCACCTGATGGCCCGCAAGAGCCTCAGCCTGCGGTCCCGCCTGGCCTACTTCGGTGAGCGCTTCCGAGCACTCGACCTGCCGAGTGTCTGGCGCAGGGCGAAGGAAGTCGGCAAGCAGCACCACAAGTGGAGCCCGGCGGTCTTCACCGACATGCTCTGGTACGCGGGGTTCCGCGACACCGGCTTCCAGGACTATGTGGACTGGGACTTCGCGATCCTCACCCGTGCCGAGCGGGCGACCTACATGACGAACGCGATCTCCAACCACCTGGCGCTCCGGTACGACGCGGCGGACTTCCGCGGACGGTTCGAGAACAAGATCGAGTTCAACCGTGTCTTCGACAAATACCTCGGTCGCGAGTGGTTCGAGGTGGAGCCCACGACCGTCGACGACCTCCGCGAGTTCGTCACCCGCAAGGGCGTCGTCATCGGCAAGGTGCCGGTCAGCAACTCCGGCTACGGCGTCTCGCGATACGAGGCGGCGGAGATCCAGGACTGGTCCGCCTTCCGCGCGGAGCTTCTCGAGAAGGGGCAGACGCTGCTCGAGGAGTACATCGTGCAGCATCCCGCCCTGACAGAGGTCAGCCCGGACATCGTCAACACGACAC
>JBQCJQ010000518.1:0-12213 GCA_051952615.1 Humibacter sp. | reverse complement strand
CGGTCGGGGTGGTCAGTGCCGCGGCGATCATGTTCGTGGTGATCTACCTGGCACACGGGCTGTCGATCCGCTCAAGCGTCGCGCTGCTCGGCACCCTCGCAGGTGTCGCGATCACCGCGGGCATCAGTCAATGGATGGTCGCCACCACGCACCTGACGGGCGTGCCGGACGACACCACAGGCAACATCTCGATCATCACGACCGCCATCGACTTCCGAGGGCTCCTCAGCTGCGCGATCATCATCGCCGGTCTCGGCGTGCTCAACGACATCACGATCACGCAGACCTCGGCCGTCTGGGAACTGCGCACTGCAGCGCCCTCGATGTCCCGCGGCGAGCTGTTCACGGCGGCGATGCGCATCGGACGTGACCACATCGCCTCCACGATCTACACCATCGTCTTCGCCTATGCAGGCACCTCCCTGGCGGTCCTGGTCACGATCTACCTCTACAACCGCCCCGTCGGTCTCCTGCTCTCCGGCGACGACATCGCGACCGAGGTCGTCCGAACGCTGTGCAGCAGCATCGGTCTCATCCTCGCCATGCCCGCCACCACCGCGCTGGCAGTCCTGATGCTGCCTGCGCAACGCCGTCGCCGCGTTCGCGATGTTCCGCCCGCACCGCAGGTTCACGATCCTGCGGCCCCGCACGTCGATATCGTGACCGTTCCGCACGTGGGCCTCTACGACGCGTAACGGGTGGCGAGGTGACGGCGAGTCCGGCGGATGATCGGCTCGGCGTTCACTCGGAACGTCCATATCGATCGATGATCGAATTCTCAGCACGCCCGGTCTCCAGCCCAGCGGGCCGAGACCTCGGTCGTCGTACCGTGAACTGCGACCGGAGAGGGACAGTACATGGACACGCTGCTCAACACGCAGATCATCGGCGGCCCGGTGCCGTGGGTGCTCACCGCGTTGTCCGCCGCCCTCGGGCTCGTCCTCGTGGTTCGACGGGTCAGCCCTCGCTGGCTCATCCTCGCCTCGTCCGGAGTGCTCGCGGGCGCCATCCTGAGCCTCGTGTTCGTCTGGATCGCCGACGCCACGGCGATGTTCGAGATCCCTCTGCCCGTGAAAGCCGCCGTCTGGTCGGTCATCACGTTCGCGGCCATCGGCCTCGCCGTCGTCAGCCTCTGGAAGGCGCGATGGTGGCAGCGCGTCGTCGCCGGCGCGGCCATCGCCGTCTTCACGGTCACCGGAATCGTCCACGTCAACGTTGCGTTCGACCTCGATCCGACGATCGGTGACCTCGTCGGCGTGGTGGTGCGGCATCCGATCGCCCTCCCGAATCCGGTCGCGGCCGCCGCGTCGGGCGCCAAACCCCTCGCGGCCACCTGGGTCGCACCGCACGACATGCCCGCCGAGGGCAAGATCGGCACCGTCACGATCCCCGCTACGGTCTCGAAGTTCGATGCGCGCGACGCCGGCGTCTACCTCCCGCCGGCCGCACTGGTGAAGAACGCACCGGCACTGCCTCTCGTGATCATGATGATGGGCTACCCGGGGACTCCGGATGCCGGGCCCATCTCCAACGTCATGAACGCCTTCGCCGCGAAGCACCACGGCCTCGCACCGATAGTGGTCGTCGCCGACCAGATCGGTTACGGCTCCGATCCGGGGTGCGCGGACTCGAGCACCCTCGGGCACGCCGCGACCTACATCAAGACGGACGTGCTCGACTGGGCGAGGACGCATCTGCGCATCATCCAGAATCCCAAGGACTGGGTGATCGCCGGCTACTCCAACGGCGCCACCTGCGCAGTCAAGTTCGCTGCGCAGCAGCCCGACATGTTCCGGAACGTGCTCGCGGTCTCGCCCGAGCTGTTCCCCGGTACGCACTACTCGCAGACGGTGCTGACGAACGTGTACGACGGCAACGTCACGGCGTGGAACGCCGACAAGCCGCCTGTCATCCTCGCCGACCACACCGGCTCGCCCTTCTATCACGGCATCCACGCGGTCTTCACCACCGGAGCGCTCGACCTGGCGTTCGGGCCGCAGACGAGGCAGCTCGCGGCCGACGCCGGTGCTGCCGGCATGAGCGTGAGCGTTCTCACCCTTCCTGGCGTGGCGCACGTCGGCGCGAACCTGACCGCCGGGCTGACAGCGGGCGTCGCGAAGCTCGGGCCTGTGCTCGGGCTGTCGAGCGCGTGCACGACGTGCACGCTGGCTGCCGGATAACCCGCATCCGCCGACCAGGGCGCGGTCCACGACCCGCTCGTCGCTCGCACTAAAGTTGATAGGCATCCCCTATCTCTTCGATCCAGGAGTGGACCAGTGCCGGACGGTTTCGAGCTCTTTCCCGACCGTTCCGTTGTCGCCATGCGCGTCAACGGCGAACTGAAGGACCTCGCGACGACGGTCACGACGGACGACGACGTGATCCCGGTGACGATCGAGTCGCCGGACGGGCTGAACATCCTGCGCCACTCCACCGCGCACGTTCTCGCGCAGGCGGTGCAGTCGATCAACCCTGAAGCGAAGCTCGGCATCGGCCCGCCCATCACCGACGGCTTCTACTACGACTTCGACGTCGTCGAGTCGTTCACGCCCGACGATCTCAAGGCGCTCGAGAAGGCCATGGACCGCATCGTGCGTCAGGGACAGCGCTTCGTGCGTCGCGTCGTCACCGACGAGGAGGCCAGGGCGGAACTGGCGAACGAGCCGTACAAGCTCGAGCTGATCGGGTTGAAGGGCGGGTCGGCGTCGGCGAACGCCCTCGGCCAGGACAACGAGAACGTCGAGGTGGGCGGCGGCGAGCTGACCATCTACGACAACGTGAACCCGAAGACCGGCGAGGTGCTCTGGAAGGACCTCTGCCGTGGTCCGCACCTGCCGAACACGCGACTGATCGGCAACGGGTTCGCTCTCACCCGAGTTGCCGCTGCGTACTGGCGGGGGAGCGAGAAGAACCCACAGCTCCAGCGCGTCTACGGCACCGCATGGCCGTCGAAGGACGAACTGCGCGCCTACCAGGAACGCCTTGCGGAGGCCGCGCGTCGCGATCATCGCAAGCTGGGCAAGGACCTCGACCTGTTCTCGTTCCCGGATGAGATCGGCTCCGGCCTGTCGGTGTGGCACCCGAGGGGCGGCATCGTGCGCGGCGAGATGGAGCAGCACGCGCGCCGCAGGCACCTCGAGAACGGCTACACCTACGTGTACACGCCGCACATCACCAAGCGCGATCTGTTCGTCACCTCGAACCACCTGGTGACGTACGCCGACGGCATCTGGCCGCCGATCCGCATGGACGAAGAGCGCGACGCCGACGGCAACATCACCAAGCAAGGTGTCGACTATTACCTCAAGCCGATGAACTGCCCGATGCACATCCTGATCTACAAGGAGCGTGGGCGCAGCTACCGCGACCTGCCGATGCGCCTGGCGGAGAACGGCACGGTCTATCGCAACGAGCTGTCCGGCGCGCTGCACGGTCTCACGCGCGTTCGCGGCTTCACTCAGGATGACGCACACCTGTTCGTCGCGCGTGACCAGCTCGAGACCGAGGCGACCAAGGTGCTCGAGTTCGTGCTGTCGCTGCTGAAGGACTTCGGCCTCACCGAGTTCAAGCTCGAGCTCTCGATGCGCGACGACGAGAAGTCCAAGTGGATCGGCGACGAGGCGCACTGGGCGGAGGCGACGGATGCCCTGCGGCGGGTCGCGCTCGCGTCAGGACTCGAGCTCACAGAAGAGCCCGGCGAGGCGGCGTTCTACGGGCCGAAGATCGACCTGAAGACCACCGACGCGATCGGTCGCAGCTGGCAGTTGTCTACCGTGCAGGTCGACTTCAACCTGCCAGAGCGCTTCGAGCTCGAGTACACGGCATCCGACGGATCGAAGCAGCGCCCGATCATGATCCACCGGGCACTGTTCGGATCGATCGAGCGGTTCTTCGCGATCCTGCTCGAGCACTATGCAGGCGCGTTCCCCGTGTGGCTCGCTCCCGTCCAGGTGATGGGCATCCCGGTCGCCGACGAATACGCGCCCTACCTCGACGAGGTGGCGCGACGCCTTCGCGAGCAGGGCGTGCGCGTCGAGGTCGACCACTCGGACGACCGCATGCAGAAGAAGATCCGCAACGCGACGACGCAGAAGGTGCCGTTCCAGCTCATCGCGGGGGAGCAGGACCGCTCGGGCGGAACGGTGAGCTTCCGGTTCAGGGACGGCACGCAGTTGAACGGCGTGCCGATCGCCGACGCCATCGAGCGCATCGTGAAGTCCATCAAGGAGCACGAGCAGATCGTCACCGCATGGACGGAGTGAGCGTCGAAGACGCGGCGCACCTCGCCGGAGTTCCCGACGAGTTCCAGCGTCTGTGGACGCCGCACCGCATGGTGTACATCCAGCAGGGGCAGCAGCGGCCGCACGCCGACGACTGCCCGTTCTGCATCGCGCCGACGCTGTCGGACGAGGAAGCACTCATCGTGCACCGCGGCGAGCACGCCTATGCGCTGCTGAACCTCTTCCCCTACAACAGCGGGCACGTGCTGGTGTGCCCGTACCGCCACGTGTCGTTGTACGACGAGGCCACGCCGGAGGAGACCGACGAGATCGCGACGATCACGCAGACGGCGATGCGGGTCATCCGCACGGTCTCGCGCAACGACGGGTTCAACATCGGCATGAACCAGGGCGAGATCGCGGGCGCGGGCATCGCTTCGCACCTGCATCAGCACGTGGTGCCGCGCTGGCAGGCGGACGCGAACTTCTTGCCGATCATCGCGAAGACGAAGGCGCTCCCGCAGTTGCTCGGAGAGGTGCGTCAGGCGATCGCCGACGCCTGGCCCGCCTGACGGCGTCAGCGCACGCGGCGCGGGGTGAACTGCATGCGGGGGTGGGCGTACGACTCCTGCGATTCGATCAGGCGCAGCTCGCGTGCGCCTGATCGATGCGTGTTCTCGAGCAGGTCGAAGACGCTCGACGCCGTGCGTGCCAGAGCGTCCTCCGCGGACCCTGTCGAACGGTAGTGGGCGGTGAAGAGCGCGGCCGTGACGTCGCCAGAGCCGTTCGCCTTCATCGGCAGCAGGGGAGTCTGCACGATCCATGCGCCCTCGTCATCGACGGCGAGCATCTCCACCGTGTCGGGCTCACGATCCGGTCGCTCGACGCTCGTGACCAGAACCGTGCGCGGTCCGGACTCTCTGACGGTCTCGACGGAAGCCAGGGTGGTCTCGAGCGAGTCGGGCCGCGTGTCGGTGAGGTAGCCCAGTTCGAACTGATTCGGCGTGATGATGTCCGCGGCCGGGACGACACGGTCGCGCAGCAGCACGGGGATGGCCGGCGCGACGAAGCACCCGGACTTGGCGTTCCCCATCACAGGGTCGCAGGAGTACACGGCCGCTGGGTTGGCGCGCTTGATACGCGCGACGGCATCCAGGATCACGTCGCCGATGCCTTCCCCGCCCTGATACCCCGAGAGCACCACATCGATCTCGGGGAAGACCCCGCGCTCCTCGATGCCCGTGATCACGTCGGCGACATCCGCAGGGCCGATCAGCGGTCCACGCCAGGCGCCGTATCCCGTGTGGTTGGAGAAGTTCACGGTGTACACGGGCAGCACCTCCACGCCGATGCGCTGCAGGGGGAACACCGCGGCGGAGTTCCCGACGTGTCCGTATGCCACGGCCGACTGGATGGAAAGGATGATCACCGGTCGATCATGCCATGACGCACGATCGTCATCCGGCCGCGCCGACCAGCCCGTTCTCGTAGGCGAAGACCACGACCTGCACCCTGCTGCGCAGGCCGAGCTTCTGCAGCACGGCTCTCACGTGCGTCTTCACCGTCGTCTCGCCGAGGTAGGTCGCCGTCGCGATCTCGGAGTTCGAGAGTCCTTTCGCCATCAGAAGGAACACCTCCTTCTCGCGCTCGCTCAGCGGTGCGATCGCGTCCTCACGAGCCGCGGCCTCCGTCGCCGGAACCCACTCGCCGATCGATTCGCCGGGCGGCAGCTCCTGGCCGGCGTGCACGGCGCGGATCGTCCCCATCACCTCGTGCGGGGTCGCGTCCTTGGTGAGGAACCCGGCCGCCCCCGCTCGCAACGCGAGATACACGGCCTCGTCGCGGCGAATGGTGGTGAGCATGACCACCGCGGGAGGGTCCGCCTCTCGCGCCACGATGGACTCCGTCGCGCGGATGCCGCCACCGCCGGGCATCCGGATGTCCATCAGCACGACATCCGGATGGAGCTCGGCAGCCAAGCGCACCGCGTCGTCGCCGTCCACGGCGACTCCGATGCAGCAGATGTCCGGCTGGGCATCCAGTTGCATTCCCAAGCCGGAGGCGAAGAGCGGCTGGTCGTCGGCGATCAGCACCCGGATCTTCCCGCTCACGCCCCGACCTCCTCGCGCACCGTCTCGGCCGGGCTGACCGGGATGAAGGCGGTGACCAGGAACGCTCCGTCGTCCGCGCGACCCGCGGTGAGCCATCCGCCCGCCAGGCGCGCGCGCTCTCGCATGCCTGCGATGCCCGCTCCGCCGGCGATGGCACCCTTCTCCGCGGTGCCGCGAGACCCGATCAGGAGCGCGAGACCGTCGCCTCGCCAGTCGGCAGTGATCGTGACCTCGGCATCCGGGCCGCCGTGCTTGAGCGCGTTGGTGAGGCTCTCCTGCACGATGCGGAAGTACGCGCTGCGCCGTGCAGCCGGCAGTTCGCGCTCCTCCCCGAGGACGCGATAGTCGACCACCATGCCGAGCGCCCGCATCCGGTCGATCATCTCCCGAAGATCGCCCGCTGCGAGGTAGTCGGCGGGAGCGTCCGGCACAGGGTCATGGATGCGCTCGACAAGCGTTCTGCACTCCACCAGAGCCGTGCGGGAGACGTCGGCTATCACGCGCAGCGATTGCGCGGCACGCTCCGGATCGCCGGATGCCACTGCCACTCCGCCCTCCGCCTGGGCCACCACCACGGCGAGCGAGTGCGCCAGCGTGTCGTGCACCTCTCGCGCGATCGCGCTCCGCTGCTGCTCGAGTCGCAGCTCGACATCCGTTCGCCGCCATCGCGTCCGCATCACCGCCCCGGCGCGCTCGACGCCCGTGAGGCTGATGGCGGTGCCGGCGCCCCACGCGATCGCGAAGGCCAGCATTCCGACGATGACGAGGAGGGAGACGTACCAGGCCAGGACGCCGAGGACCCTCGGGTCCGCCCAGTACAGTTCCGAGGTTCTGAAGACGATGCTGGATCCGATCCACGACACCCACCCGAACGACGGGTCGAAGAGGGCGCCGACCGATGGCCATGCGCCCCAGAGGTAGTGCGGGAAGACCATGTCGACGGCGGCCAGCACCGTCGCGGTCAGTCCGGCGCACAGCACGACCCACCACCGGGTCAGCGAGCGCTGCACGCCGGCGAAGAACCCCACGATCGCGAACGCCTCGTACATCGGCCAGGTGGTCGACTCAGCCGGCCAGACAACGCCGATCAGCTGCAGGAGCGGGACGAGCACCATCAGCCCGAGACCGTAGTAGGGGCGCCAGCCGGAGACCCCGATCGCGACGGCCAGCAGCGCGAAGACGACGATCTTTCCGCCGACCGGGTACCGGCCAGTCTCGGCCAGGATCCAGAGCACGAGATAGAGGGCTCCGACGACGGGTGCTGCGATGAGTGCGAACAGCCGGATGGCGCCCGACGTTCCTGTGGCGGGCCCCGTGGCAACGGTTGCTGCTGTCATGCGGTCAACCTACGGGAGCGCAGGGACGCTGCCGGCCGAAATCATCCGCAGGGATGAGCATTCGCACAGGCTCAGTGCCGACCGGCGGCGAGGCGACCGCGGCGGCCCTCGTGGTGCGATCACCCCCGTACGCAACGCTTAGAATCAGGGATCATGACCGAGACCAACACGACCCAGCAGGTCGGCTCCGATCGCGTCAAGCGCGGTCTCGCCGAGATGCTCAAGGGCGGCGTCATCATGGACGTCGTCACCCCCGAGCAGGCCAGGATCGCCGAAGACGCCGGAGCCGTCGCCGTGATGGCGCTGGAACGCGTTCCCGCCGACATCCGGGCGCAGGGCGGCGTGGCAAGGATGAGCGATCCCGACCTCATCGAGGCCATCATCGCCGAGGTCTCCATTCCCGTCATGGCGAAGGCCCGTATCGGGCACTTCGTCGAGGCTCAGGTGCTCCAGGCCCTCGACGTCGACTACATCGACGAGTCGGAGGTGCTCTCACCGGCCGACTACGTCAACCACATCGACAAGTGGCAGTTCACCGTTCCCTTCGTGTGCGGCGCGACCAACCTCGGCGAAGCGCTCCGCCGCATCAGCGAGGGTGCCGCGATGATCCGCTCCAAGGGCGAGGCCGGCACCGGCGACGTCTCGGAGGCGACCAAGCACATCCGCAAGATCACCGGCGAGATCAACGCTCTCAAGTCGATGACCAAGGACGAGCTCTACGTTGCGGCGAAGGAGCTTCAGGCGCCGTACGACCTGGTCGAAGAGGTGGCGTCGACCGGCAAGCTTCCCGTGGTGCTGTTCACCGCCGGTGGAGTCGCGACTCCTGCCGACGCCGCGATGATGATGCAGCTCGGCGCAGACGGCGTGTTCGTCGGCTCCGGCATCTTCAAGTCGGGCAGCCCTGAGCGACGCGCCGCGGCGATCGTCAAGGCCACCACGTTCTACGACGACCCGTCGGTGATCGCCGAGGTGTCAAGAGGACTGGGCGAGGCGATGGTCGGCATCAACGTCGGCGATCTGCCCGCACCGCACCGACTGGCCGAGCGCGGCTGGTGACGGCGGAGCGTCCCAAGGTCGGCGTCCTCGCCCTCCAGGGCGATGTGCGCGAGCACGCGCGGGTTCTCACGTCGCTGGGCGCCGAGGTGGTGCTGGTGCGCAGGGTGCGCGAGCTCGACGAGGTCGAAGGGCTCGTCATCCCCGGCGGTGAATCGAGCGTGATGGACAAGCTCGCCCGATCCTTCGGGCTCTTCGGACCGCTGCGTGAGCGCATTCGTTCCGGGATGCCCGTGTACGGCACCTGCGCGGGTCTGATCATGCTCGCCGATCGCCTCGAGGATGACAGCCCTGGGCAGCAGACGCTCGGTGGACTCGATGTCACGGTACGACGCAACGCGTTCGGCTCCCAGGTCGACTCGTTCGAGACGGACCTGGACATCCCTGGCATCACCGACGAGCCGGTGCACGCCGTGTTCATCCGAGCGCCCATCGTGGAATCGGTTGGAAGCGGGGCCACCGTGCTCGCGTCACTCGGCGAGGGCCGCATCGTGGCGGTCGAGCAGGGCAATCTGCTCGGCACGTCGTTCCATCCTGAGATGACGGGCAACACGCGGTTCCACGAGCATTTCCTCCGGCGCGTCCGCGCCGTGGCCGACGTCGAGCACGCCGCGCCCTGACCTAGAATGGCTGGGCGGTGCGCTGAGCACCCAGGGTTTGATACGCAGGAGAGACATGTCCGGGCATTCCAAGTGGGCGACGACCAAGCACAAGAAGGCGGTCATCGACCAGCGGCGCGCGAAGTCGTTCGCGAAGCTGATCAAGAACATCGAGGTCGCCGCCAAGATCGGCGGTGCCGACCTCTCGGGCAACCCGACGCTCGTCGACGCCGTGCAGAAGGCCAAGAAGACGTCGGTTCCCAACGACAACATCGATCGTGCCATCAAGCGTGGCGCCGGGCTCACGGGCGAGTCCGTCGACTACACGACGATCATGTACGAGGGCTACGGACCGAACGGCGTCGCGCTGCTCATCGAGTGCCTCACCGACAACAAGAACCGCGCGGCGGCCGACGTCCGCACCGCGATGACGCGCAACGGCGGCACGATGGCCGACCCCGGCTCGGTCTCGTACAACTTCCACCGCAAGGGCGTCATCGTCGTTCCCGCCGAAGGGACCACCGAGGATGACGTGCTGGTGGCCGTGCTCGACGCCGGCGCCGAAGAGGTGACGCAGCAGGGCGACACCTTCGAGGTGCTCACCGAGGCGAGCGACCTGGTCGCCACCCGCACGGCGCTGCAGGAGTCGGGCATCGACTACGACTCCGCCGACGTCGAGTTCGTCGCCCAGGTGAAGGTCGAGGCCGACGCCGAGACGGCGCGCAAGGTGTTCCGCCTGATCGACGCGCTCGAGGACTCTGACGACGTGCAGAACGTCTACACCAGCATCGACCTCACCCCAGAGGTGCAGGCCGAGCTAGAAGACGACGAGTAGGGCATCCGCCGTGCGGGTGCTCGGGATCGATCCCGGACTGACCCGCTGCGGCGTGGGCGTCGTCGACGTTGCGCCGGACCGGCGGGCGACGCTGGTGGCCGTGACGGTCATCCGGACCACCCCGGACACGGCGCTGGAACGTCGCCTGCTTGCGGTCGGCGACGCGATCGCCGAGCTGATGGACGAGCACAAACCCGACGCGGTGGCCATCGAGCGTGTCTTCGCGCAGCACAACGTGCGCACGGTCATGGGGGTTGCCCAGATCAGCGGAGTGGCACTCCACGCCGCCGCCAGTAGACGCCTCCCCGTCGGCCTGCACACCCCGAGCGAGGTCAAGGCGTCGATCACCGGATACGGCACGGCTCAGAAGCGCCAGGTGCAGAACATGGTGGCGAAGGTGCTCGGGCTGGCCGAGATCCCGAAACCGGCCGATGCGGCGGACGCGCTCGCGATCGCGATCTGCCACGCCTGGAACGTGCCGTTGGTGGCGGCGGATTCCGCAGGATCCGCACTCACGCCGGCTCAGCAGGCGTGGCGCGCCGCGGAGAAGGCGACGAGAGGGTCGGTGGCGCACTCTAGGCTGACGAGGTGATCTCCTCCCTCCGCGGAACCGTTCTGCAGGCCTCAGACGGCGTCGCCGTCATCGACGTCGGGGGAGTGGGCTACGCCGTTCAGGTCACGCCGGATCACGCGCGCTCGCTGCGCGTCGGCGAAGAGGCGACCGTGCACACCTCACTCGTCGTGCGGCAGGAGTCCCTCTCGCTCTTCGGCTTCCCGGCACGCGAGCACCTCGGCGTCTTCGACGCCCTGATCGGGGTCTCGGGAGTGGGTCCGAAGTCGGCCCTCGGGGTGCTCGCCGAGCTCTCTCCCGACGAGATCGCGATGGCCGTCGCATCGGATGACGACGCGGCGTTCCGCAAGGTGTCGGGCATCGGCCCCAAGACCGCGAAGCTGATCGTCGTCTCGCTCACCGGCAAGCTCTTCGCGCCGGCCAAGCCGGTACAGACGGTCGCCCAGATTCCCAGAACGGATGTCGCGGACAGCGTCGTGATCGCACTCGTGGGGCTCGGCTGGCCGGAGCGCACGGCGGCCGACGCGGTGCACGACATCGCCGAGGAGTTCCCCGAGTCTGAGCGTGACACCGTTCAGGCGTTGCTGCGGCTCGCGCTGTCCCGCCTCGGGCCGACAGCGAGGCAGCAGGCATGAGCGACGATCTGACGGCGCCAGAGGCCCAGTCCGACGCCGAGCTGGCGTTCGAGGGTGCTCTGCGGCCGAAGTCGCTCGGCGAGTTCGTCGGGCAGTCGAAGGTGCGCGGTCAGCTCCAGCTGCTGCTCACCGCAGCCCGCATGCAGGAGCGCACGCCCGACCACATCCTGCTCGCAGGTCCTCCCGGCCTCGGCAAGACGACACTCGCCATGATCGTGGCTCACGAGAGCGGCAGGACGCTGCGGATGTCGAGCGGCCCTGCCATCCAGCACGCGGGCGACCTCGCGGCACTCCTGTCGTCGCTCGTTCCGGGGGAAGTGCTCTTCATCGACGAGATCCATCGCATGGCGCGATCAGCCGAAGAGATGCTGTACCTGGCGATGGAGGATTTCCGGATCGACATCATGGTCGGCAAAGGGGCGGGGGCGACATCCATTCCCCTCGATCTCGCGCCGTTCACCCTGGTGGGAGCCACGACGCGCTCCGGCCTGCTGCCCAACCCGCTGCGCGACCGGTTCGGGTTCACCGCTCACCTGGAGTTCTACGACGACTCCGAGCTCGAGCAGGTGCTGGTGCGCGCTGCGACGCTGCTCGACTTCGAGATCGACGGCGAGGCGATCGCCGAGATCGCAGGGCGCTGCCGCGGAACGCCCCGCATCGCCAATCGCCTGCTGCGCAGGGTGAGGGACTACGCGCTCGTGCACGGCGGCGGCGCCGATCTGAATGCCGTGCGAGCCGCGCTGGAGCTCTACGACGTCGACGAACTCGGCCTCGACCGCATCGACAGGGCGGTCATGCAGACCATCCTGACCAGGTTCGACGGAGGGCCTGTCGGACTGAGCACCCTCGCCG
>JBQCJQ010000517.1:0-5844 GCA_051952615.1 Humibacter sp. | reverse complement strand
ACATCAAGAAGTACTACCGCTCGCTCGGTGTGTACCGGCCCGTGCCATTCGCACTGGGGACGTCGCTGACGTTCGGCAAAGAGCTCATCCGCCTGGTGTTCGTCGAGCGCACCGTGCGCGGCACGTCCCACCTGTTCCGCGGTCTTCGCGACGGCCGGAAGATCGCGAAGGATGCCTCGTGGCAGCCGATGCCGCCGCTGGAGGCGGCGACCGCTCAGGCCTGACCTCAGACGCCCGTCGGATAGTCGGCGTTGTAGCGGTCGAGGACCTCGTCGATCGACGCGTCCATGGCGAGGCGGTGCTTGTCGAGATAGAGCCCCCGCGTGCAGAACCTGCGCAGGTCGCGCTCGCTATGTGACACGAAGAACAGGGTGCGTCCGTCGGCCAGCAGCTCATCGATGCGCTTGTAGCACTTCTCACGGAACGCCTTGTCGCCCACCGCGAGCACCTCGTCGACGAGCAGGATGGGCTCCTCCAGTTGCGACACGACAGAGAACGCGAGACGCACCTTCATGCCGTTGCTGAGATGCTTGTAGGGCGTGTCGATGAAGTCCTCAAGCTCGGCGAAGTCGATGATCCCGTCGAACCTGCGGGCGACCTCCGCCTTCGACATGCCGTGAAGGCCAGCAGTGAGCCGGACGTTCTCCCGTACCGTCAGATCGCCGACGAAACCGCCCGTGATCTCGATGAGGGGCGCGACACCGCCGTTGACCGACACGGTGCCCTCGTCGGCGAGCAGGACGCCCGCGACCAGCTTGAGCAGCGTCGACTTGCCCTGACCGTTGCGGCCGACAACCCCGATCGACTCACCGGGGCGCACGTCGAAGCTGACGTCGCGGAGGGCCCAGAACTCGCCCGGCTTCGAGCGACGCGTGGAGTCCGAGAACAGATCCTTGATGCTGCGTCGCCCGCGCCGGTTGCGCCGGAAGCGCACACCGAGGCCCTGCACCTCGATGGCGAGATCCGTTGCCGTCATCACAGCTCCTTCAGCACGGGACGCTCCAGGCGCCGGAACACGAAGATGCCAAGCGCGAGGAAGAGGAACGACATGACGGCGCCGACGCCGATGACCCACGGATCCCACTCGTCGGCGAAGAACCCCACCCGGTAGAGCGCGAAGATGCCCGCCAGCGGATTGAAGGCGGCGAGGGTCTCGAAGACGCCGGGCAGGTCCTCCACCCCGTAGATCACCGGCGAGGCATAGAACAGCGCGCGCAGTATCAGCTTGGTGGTGCGCTCGAGGTCGTTCCACAGCACGCACAGGGGCGCGACAAGGAGGCCGAGGCCTACGAGAAGAACCGCCTGCAGGAGGACGGCGACGGGAATCCAGAGGAGCCCCCAGTTGAGCTGCGCGGGAAACTTGGTGAAGTACGAGAGCACGACGAAGAGCGCGAGCACAGGCAGCGAGCACAGGAACTCGATCCCCTTGCTCAACACGATCCGGTTCACCCAGATGGAGCGTGGGATCGCGGTCGACCGCACCAGTCGTGCGTCCCGGTTGAACGCTCTCGTGAAGTCCGACACGGATGAGTTGAACCACACCCACGGCAGCAGCGCGGTGATGAGGAAGACGATGTAGGGCTCGTACCCGACGGTGCGCTGGAACACCTGCGTGAACACGAACCAGTAGATCGCGCTCATGACGAGCGGGTCGAGCACCGACCACAGGTAGCCCAGCGCACTGGTCGAGTAGCGCACCTTGAGGTCACGCGCCGACAGCAGCCACAGCGAGTGCAGGTAGCGCCGCGGCGATCCGGGGGCGCCGACGGCGGCAGTGGTCACGGTAACGATCCTAGGCGGACCGGATCATGCCAGCTGGTTGTTCCACATCGACAGCGCCGACCCGATGGCCATGTGCATGTCGAGGTACTGGTAGGTGCCGAGTCGACCGCCGAACAGCACGTCCTTCTCGCCCTTGGCGAGTTCCCGGTAGGACAGCAGCCCGGCACGGTCATCGGCAGTGTTCACCGGGTAGTACGGCTCGTCGTCGCGTGTAGCGACCCGCGAGAACTCGCGCATGATGACGGTCTTGTCCGTGGGATAGCGGTCGGCCCGCTCAGGGTGGAAGTGCTTGAACTCGTGGATGCGCGTGTACGGGATGTCCGCGTCCGCGTAGTTCATCACCGGCGTGCCCTGGAAGTCGCCGACCTCGAGCACCTCCTGCTCGAAGTCGAGGGTGCGCCACGACAGCGCGCCCTCCGCGTAGTCGAAGTAACGATCCACTGGGCCGGTGTACACGATCGGCACCTGGCCGACCGTCGCCTTCTTGTTCAGCGGTTGCGACTCGTCGAAGAAGTCGGTGTCGAGTTTCACTTCGATGTTGTCGTGGTCGGCCATCCGCTCCAGCCACGCCGTGTATCCGTCGGTCGGGAGCCCCTCCCACGCGTCGTTGAAGTACCGGTTGTCGTAGTTGTAACGCACCGGAAGCCGGCTGATCACCTCGGCCGGTAGGTCCTTCGGATCCGTCTGCCACTGCTTGCCCGTGTAATCCCGGATGAACGCCTCGTAGAGCGGCCGCCCGATCAGCGAGATGCCCTTCTCCTCCAGGTTGGCGGCATCCTTCGCGTCGAACTCCCCCGCCAATTCGTGAATCAGCGCCCGCGCCTCGTCGGGCGAGTACGCAGCCTGAAAGAACTGGTTGATGGTGCCGAGGTTGATCGGCAGCGGGTACACCACGCCCTTGTGATTCGTGTACACGCGGTGCACGTAGTTCGTGAACGACGTGAACCGATTGACGTACTCCCATACGCCGGGGTTCGAAGTGTGGAACAGGTGCGCCCCGTACTGGTGCACCTCGATGCCCGTCGTCGGCTCGGGGGCGCTGTACGCGTTGCCGCCGATATGCGGCCGGCGGTCGATGACCGTGACCTTCCGACCGGATGCCGCGGCTCGTTCCGCGAGGGTGAGTCCGAAGAAGCCGGAGCCGACGATGAGGAGATCCATGCGGTGGTGCTTTCTGCGAACGCGGCGGACGGAAGCGGCCATGTGGCCTCGACGAGTGTATCCAGCCGGAGGTCGCGTAGCCTGAACGGGTCATGACACTCGATATCTTCGTGCCCTTCTGGGGCGATCCCGCGCTCCTGCGAGCGACCGTCACGTCAGTGCTCGCACAGCGGAACCCCGGGTGGCGGCTGACTGTGATTGATGACTGCTACCCGGATGCGACCATCGCTCAGTGGTTCGAGACACTAGATGACGACCGCGTCTCGTACGTACGCAACGAAGCGAACATCGGCATCACCGAGAATTATCGCAAGGCGATTCGTTTGGCGAGCGCCGACCACGTCACCATTCTGGGGAGCGACGATCTGCTCCATCCCAATTACGTCGACGTCGTCCTGGCGGCGCTCTCCGAAGCCCCCGACGCCGATGTGGTTCAACCCGGGGTCGATGTCATCGACGAGCATGGCCGGGTCATTATGCCGCTCGCGGACCGCGTGAAGCACATGCTTGCGCCAAGGGGCGATGGAGTTACCATGCTGCGAGGCCAACGGATGGCGACGAGCCTCATGCGTGGAGACTGGCTCTACTGGCCTTCGCTCACATTCCGCACCGAGACTCTTCGTCGGACGGATTTCCGCGACGGCCTGCCCATCATCCAGGATCTGGCGCTGCTCATGGACATCGCTTTCGCTGATGGAAGCCTCGCCTACACACCTACCCTCGCGTTCTCGTACAGGCGTCACGGGAAAAGCGCTTCGCAACGCACACTTCTCGACGGCCAGCGCTTTCGTGATGAGCGTCGCTACCTTGCCGAGGCGCGACAGATCGCCGCAGCGAAGGGCTGGCGGAACACGGCACTCACCGCACGCGTCCGCCTCCTCTCGCGCCTGCACGGTGTCACGGAACTGCCCGCGGTGATCAGCCGCGGAAGTCGCGCCGGGATACAATCAACGCTGGCACACATCTTCGCCCCCTGATCGGGCCGCTTCCGCGTCCGCAGGTGACCGCCGTCTATCCGTCCCCGCAGGAGCTCGCTCGCCATGTCCGCTCATGTCCTCATCACCGGCGGCGCTGGGTTCATCGGCAGCCGGTTGACGAACCGTTTCGTCGCGGCCGGCTACTCCGTGACCGTTCTCGATTCACTGATCGCGCAGGTACACGGAGACTCCGCCGAGACGACATCGCCGCTCTTGCGCTCCCTGGACGGAGCGGTGAACATCATTCGCGATTCGATTACCTCGCCGAACGCGCTGCGCGCTGCGCTCGCTGATGCGGAGATCGTCGTCCACCTGGCTGCCGAAACGGGCACCGGCCAATCGATGTACGAGATCGCCCGCTACGTCGATGTCAACGTCGGAGGGACGGCCAAGCTCCTCGACATCCTGACGAATGAAGAGCACTCCGTCCGCAGGCTGGTCGTCGCCTCATCTCGGTCGATCTACGGTGAGGGTTCCTACGCCACGACTGACGGTCGCATCGTCCATCCCGCGCACCGCCGCGACGCCGACATGGCCGCCGGTGACTTCGACGTCCACATGGCCGGCGAGGGTGAGCTGCGGCTGATGGCGACCGCCGAGTCCGCAGACCTGCATCCGTCATCGGTGTACGGCATCACCAAGCAGACACAGGAATCGCTGGTGATGACGGTTGCGCCGAACATCGGTGTCGAGCCCGTGTCATTGAGGTACCAGAACGTGTACGGACCAGGGCAATCGCTCAAGAACCCATACACCGGGATTCTCTCGATCTTCTCCACCCTCATCCGCCAGAGGAAGCCGATCAACATCTTCGAGGACGGCCTGGAGAGCCGCGATTTCGTCTACATCGATGATGTCGTAGAAGCCACATTTCTGGCGGCGACGGCGGAGGGCATCGGGGGCGAGATCTTCAACGTAGGCTCTGGCGTCGGCACCACGGTGCTCGAGGTCGTCGACGCCCTCTTCGCGGCGTTCGACACCAGCGTCCCGACGCGTGTCTCCGGAAACTACCGACTGGGCGACATCCGCCACAACGTCGCCGATACGACCAAGCTCCGCACACTGCTCGGTTTCGAGCCCACTGTCGACTTTCGTGAGGGCGTGACTCGCTTCGCCGAGTGGGTTCAGTCTGAGCCGGTCGAAGCGGGCGCTTACGAGCGATCGCTCGACGAGATGAGCGCAAGGAATCTCCTGAAGTGACTTCCCGTTTCGTGGGCTCGCCCTTCCCATACCGCACCAATAGCCTCAATCTATTCAGGTTGATCCTCGCCGCGCTCGTGCTCTATGCGCACGCGTACTACATTGCGGGTGTCGACGGCGGGCCGTCCTTCAACGGTGAGAATCTCGGCGGTTGGGCCGTGATGGGGTTCTTCGTGCTATCGGGCTTCCTCATCACACGCTCGCGGCTCCGGACGAGCGCGGGCGCGTATCTCGTCCACCGCCTCGCACGGATCATGCCGGCGTTCCTGGTCTGCCTTGTCGTCATCGCGTTCGCGTTCGGCCCGCTGGCATTGCTCCTCCAGGGCCGCAGTCTCGCGGGCTACTTCTCTACCGGTGTCACCCCGCTCGAGTACGTGTGGGGAAACATCTCGCTCTACATCCGGCAGTACGGTATCGGCACCACCCTCGCGGACGTGCCGTATCCAGGCGTCTGGAACGGCTCGCTCTGGACGCTCTACTTCGAGTTCTTCTGCTACATGTTGGTGTGGGTGCTCGGCTCGATTGCCATCTATCGTCGCTCCATCGCCCTGGTGGCGAGTGTCTGGGCAGCGAGCGTCGTGCTGCGCCTCGTCACAGGGCTCGGTTTCACGGCGGGTCTGGACTCAGACTTCCTGCAGTTGGCGCGGCTCTTCCCATTCTTCGCAGCTGGGTCATTGGTCTACTTCGTCATCGACCGCTGGGGATTGAACCGCATCATCGGAAT
>JBQCJQ010000516.1:0-3332 GCA_051952615.1 Humibacter sp. | reverse complement strand
GTCTCCCGTACCGTCACGCTGATCGTGTCCCCGGGCCAGACCTGGCCGACGTAGCGGACCGCGAAGCGCCGCAGGGTGAGGGGTCCGACCGCCTCGGCTAGCGCCGCACCGGCGAGACCGGCGGTGTAGAGACCGTGCGCGAAGACCGACGGGTAGCCGGCCGCCTGCGCGAAGGCCTCGTCGTGGTGGATCGGGTTGAAGTCGCCGCCGGCGCCGGCGTAGCGCACCAGATCGGTGCGGGTGACCGGGCCGAACACCCTCTCCAGGACGATCCCGGCGCTCATGCGCCGGCCTCGTCGACGGCGCCGAACTGGATGATGTTCGACGTGTACCGCTGTACGACCTCGCCGTCGCGTGAGAAGTCCGTGCGCACACGGATGACCGCCATGGGTCCGCGGCTTCCCTGCTTCTCGACGACGGACTCGACGGACGTGACCGCCTCGAGCTCGTCGCCGACGACGACGGGCGCGAGGTACTCCCACTCTCCCCCGCCCGCCAGCACGCGCTTGAGGTCGAGGCCCAGGGCAGGCGACGACTCGGGGCCCGCCCAGTGCGCGCTCGCGGTGCTGAACGTCGGCGGCGCGAGCACGCCCGATAGGCCGGCGTCGCGTGCAGCCGCGTCGTCGCGGAACAGTGGATCGGTCGCCTGCACGGCGCGGGCGAACTCGGCCACCTTGCCCTCCTCGACGACGAAGCGGAAGGGCTGGGCGGCCGTGCCGACGAGCTCGGTGAGCCGACTCACGACGCCTCGCCTCCACGGTCGAAGACGACGAGGGCATCGGCCGCCACCGCGCCGCCGTCGTGAACGCGCACCGGGTTGACGTCGATCTCGGCGATCTGAGGCGCGTCGACGGCCAGGCGGCCCACGGCGACCGCGGCCCGCGCCAGCTCATCGAGCTCGGCATCGTCGAGCCCGCGCGCGGCCGACGTGATCCGGCCGTCGAGCAGCCCGGTGATCGTGCGGACGGCCGTCTCGTGCGAGAACGGCGCGTGCAGCAGCACCGCGGCAGCCATGATCTCGACGGCGACGCCGCCGAGGCCCACCGCGACGACCGGGCCGAAGACCGGATCGCGGCGCATCCCCACCGTGAGCTCGAGGCGCGCCGGCACCATCTCCTGCGCGAGCACGCCAACGATCTCGGCGTGCGGCGCCTTCCGACCGACCTCGGCGAGCATGTCGGCGGTGGCGGCCGTCACATCCTCGGCGCGCACGCCCAGCCTGATCGCGCCGTACTCGGTCTTGTGCGGGAGGTCGTAGCTCATCGCCTTGAGCGCGACCGGCGCCCCGAGCTCGGCGGCGAAGGCCGCAGCATCCCTCGCCTCCTGCACGAGGCGCTCGCGCGTGACGGCGACGCCGTACTCGGCGAGGAGCGCCTTCGCGTCGTGCTCGAGCATCGTCAAGCGACCCTCGGCCGGCGCCAGCAGGCGGGCGAGGTCGCCCGGCGCCGAACCTGCGGCCTCGGGTTCGTCCAGCGGCGCGCGCTGCGAGTGCCGGGCGACCGCCGCGAGCGAGCGCATCAGGCGGTGGGGGTCGAGGTACATCGGCACACCGGCGGCCTGGAATTTCTCCATATAGCCGGTGGTCAGCACGAAGAAGGGCTTGTCCGTCGACAGGTAGGTCTCGACCATGCGGTCGTTCGACGCGTAATCCCCCTGCCACGTGACCACTGCCATGCAGTCGAACGTGTCCAGATCGCGCACCGCATCGAGCACCAGGCCGAACGAGTCCGGCGATGCCGTTCCCTGTGCCGTGATGTCGACAGGGTTCTCGATGCTGCCGTAGAAGGGCTGCGGCATCACCGCGGCGATGCGCTCGACGGCGTCAGCCGGCGGAGGCGGAACATCCAGTCCCGAGGAGGCCGCAGCATCCGTCAGCAGCACTCCCGCGCCGCCCGACGCGGTGATGATGCCGACGTCGCCGCGGGGCGCACGGCGCCCGTCCTGGAACGCGAGGCCGAGGTCGATCAGCTCTTCCATGGAGTACGCGATGTGGATGCCGTACTGCCGGCACACGGCATCGAGTACGTCCGCCGAGCCGGTGACCGAGG
Organism: Humibacter sp.; assembly: GCA_051952615.1. Taxonomy (GTDB): domain Bacteria; phylum Actinomycetota; class Actinomycetes; order Actinomycetales; family Microbacteriaceae; genus Humibacter. The sequence goes on along the minus strand of JBQCJQ010000516.1, from coordinate 1,284 downwards.
CGGTGTGGCTCATCGCGGCGCGCGCGGCCTCCTCGGTGCGCCCGGCCTTCAGGAGGGCGATCGGCTTGTCGAGCGCGTGCGCGCGGCGCGCAGCACGGATCAGGGTCTCGGGCTCTTTCAGCGACTCGCTGAAGACGAGCACCGTGCCGACCTCGTCGCGCTCGACGAGGTGCTCGACGGCGTGGGCGAGCACGACCCCAGCCTCGTTGCCGGTCGAGACGAAGTAGCCGAGACGGATGCCGGCGCGCAGCGAGGCGTTGGTGAGGTACGAGGCGAAGCCGCCACTCTGCGACACGAGTGCGACCGGACCGGGTTCCGGAAGCTTCACGGCGCCCGACATCGCGAAGTTCGCCATGACGCCCTCGTGGAGGTTCATGAAGCCGATGCAGTTCGGGCCGAGCACCTTGATGCCGGTCGACGCGATGATCTCGGCGAGCTCGGCCTGACGTGCGATGCCCTCAGGGCCGGACTCCGAGAAGCCCGAGCTCAGCAGCGTCACGCCGCCGACGCCCTTGGCCGCGAGACGCGCCACGGTGGGCACGGCCTGCTCGGCCGGCACTGCGACGACAGCCATGTCGACGCCGTCCGGCAGGCCGTCGACGTCGGCCACGACCGGAAGCCCCGCCAGCACATCGGCGCGCGGGTTGACCGGGTGGATCTCGCCCGGGAAGAGCCGTGCGATGTTGTCGAGCAGCTGCGTGCCGATGCGGCCCGGCTTGTCTGAGGCCCCGACGACGGCGATCGAGCGGGGCGAGAGGAGCCGCGTCAGGTCGGACGCGGTGACGGTGAGGGCGTCGGCACTCATCGGACCATCATCGATCCGCCGTCGACCGACAGCACCTGCCCGGTCATGTAGCTCGATGCCGAGCTCGCGAGGAAGAGGTACGCGGGGGCGATCTCATCGGGCTCGGCGAATCGGCGCAGTGTGCTCTTGGAGGGGTCGGCCCCGAACTTCGGATCGGTCATGACGGTGCGCGTCATGTCGGTGAGCGCCGCCGGTGCGACAGCGTTCACGAGGATGTTGTAGCGGCCCAGCTCCTTCGCGGCGCTGCGCATGAGCCCGAGCATTCCCGACTTCGCAGCCGCGTAGTTGACCTGGCCGATCGACCCGTTCTGCGCCGTCGACGACGACGTGAAGATGATGCGCCCTCCGCCGGCCTCGATCATGGGTTCGACGACCTCCTTGAGCCAGTAGAACGACGCGTTGAGGTGCACGCCCAGGACCTGCTCCCACTGCTCGTCCGTCATCTTCCGGATCATCGCGGGGCGGGTGATGCCGGCGTT